>JAYRMB010000003.1:0-61545 GCA_041904995.1 Azonexus sp. | reverse complement strand
TACGCCTTCACATAGTCGTGATGGATCTTGTCGTTGGCCAGCAGGTAATTGATGACGCCGCCGAGGAAGGCGATGTCGGAGCCCGGACGGATCGGCGCGTAGAAATCGGAAACCGAGGCCGTACGGTTGAAGCGCGGGTCGACGACCACGAGCTTGGCCTTGCGATTCTTCTTCGCTTCGATCACCCACTTGAAGCCGCAGGGGTGCGCTTCGGCGGGGTTACCGCCCATGACGAAAATCAGATCGGCGTTCTTGATATCAACCCAATGGTTGGTCATCGAACCACGCCCAAAACTCGGAGCCAGACTGGCCACCGTGGGAGCGTGTCAAATGCGCGCCTGGGTATCGATCGAGGTCATCCCCAACGCGCGAATCGTCTTCACGGTCAGGTAGCCGGCCTCATTCGGTGCTGCCGATGATGCGAGGAATGCGGTGCTGGTCCAGCGATTGACGGTCACGCCATCCTTGTTCTGGGCCATGAAATTGGCGTCGCGGTCGGCCTTCATGTGCTTGGCGATGCGGTCGAAAGCTTCCTGCCAGGAAATCTTCTTCCATTCCGCCGAGCCCGGCTCGCGCACTTCCGGCCACTTCAGACGATTGGCGCTCTGCACCATGTCGCGCAGGCCGGCGCCCTTCGGGCACAGGGTACCGCGGTTGACCGGATTGTCCGGGTCGCCTTCGATGTGGATGATCTCGGCCGGGGTGTTCTTGGACTTGTCACCGGTCGAATAGATGAGAACCCCGCAGGAAACCGAGCAATACGGACAGATGTTCCGTGTCTCGGTCGCGCGGGCCAGCTTGAAGGTACGTACTTCCGCCAGGGCTGCATTCGGTGAGAAGCCCATCAGCGCGATGGACGACCCTCCCAGCCCGGCGGAGCAGACCTTGAAGAACTGCCGCCTGTTCATGTTCATATGAGTTTTTCCTCCGTATGCGACTCCTTGTCGCAACGGAAGATCAGGGCAACGACCGTGCCATAGCCGCTAAGTGATTGAACAATAGGGAAGCGGTTTTACAGGGTGCGGCAAAAGCGCGACATTTTGTCCAAACGGCGTTTTACCCGGACAAAATGTCCCACCGCTAGCGACTACTGCACCCCAAGGGTACTTCCATTGGGCGCGGTGCACTGCCCAAAACGGGCAAAAACCGGCGGCGAATCAGCGTCCGCGCGGCTTGCCGGAGGTGGGTTTACGCCCGCCCGGCGCGGCCCCCGGCCGCCGGGTATTGGCCCCGGCGCGACGCGGTGGCGCCTCGATGGTGAAATCGTCGTAGCCGACCCAGTTGCTCGGCAGTGCCGCCTTGGCACCAAAGGTCGATTTCTTTTTCGGCTTCTTGGCGGCGCGAGCGGCATCAGCTCCGGTCAGCGGCACGCGGTGTTCCGGCTCGAAACCCGGTTCTTCCTCACGCGGCAAGGTCTGCTTGATCAGCGTCTCGATCGCCGTCAGCAAGGGCGCCTCGTCGGCACAGACCAGCGAAATCGCTTCGCCGGTCGCGCCGGCCCGCCCGGTACGGCCGATGCGGTGCACGTAGTCCTCGGCAACGATCGGCAAATCAAAATTGACCACCTGCGGCAGGTCATCAATATCCAGACCGCGGGCCGCGACATCGGTCGCCACCAGGATCTGCACCTCGCCCGCCTTGAAGGCTTCCAGCGCGCGCTGGCGCGTGGCCTGCGGCCGGTCGCCGTGGATGGTATCGGCGACGATTTTCTTGGCCTGCAAGCGGGTCACCAACTCTTCGCAGCTCTTCTTGGTCTTGACGAAAACCAGCACCTGGCCCCAGCGGCGGTCCTGGCGCATGAACAGGAAGAGATCCATCTTGCGCTTCTTGTCGACCGGCACCACCCACTGCTTGATCGTCTTGGCGGCGACATCGCGCGGGCTGACTTCGATCGCCAGCGGCTCACGCAAACGCGCCTTGGCCAGACTGCGGATCGGGTCGGAGAAAGTCGCCGAGAACAGCAGCGTCTGACGCTTCTTCGGCATCGCCTGGAACAGGATGTCGAGATCGTTGGCAAAGCCGAGGTCGAGCATGCGGTCGGCTTCGTCGAGCACCAGCGTCTGCAGGTGGCGCAATTTGACGGCGTTCTTGGTAAACAGGTCGATCAAGCGGCCCGGCGTCGCTACCAGCACATCGACGCCACGGCGCAGGCGCATCATTTGCGGATTGATGCTGACACCGCCATAAACGGCATAGCAGCTGAGCGAAGTGTGCTCGCCATACTTGCGGAAACTGGCCATCACCTGCTCGGCCAGCTCGCGCGTCGGCACCAGCACGAGGGCGCGGACACTGTTGCTGCCGACCGGGCTTTCATCGTCCACCAGGCGCTGTAGCAGTGGCAGCGCGAAACCGGCGGTCTTGCCGGTGCCGGTCTGCGCTGCCGCCATCAAATCGCGGCCGGCCAGCACGGCGGGAATCGCCTGTTCCTGGATCGGCGTCGGAGTCTCGTAGGCAAGGCCGCTCAGGGCTTGCAGCAGCGGGGCGGAAAGGCCGAGTTCGGCAAAGGTCATGGCGATGCAGTCTGGTGAAAAATAGCGATTCTAGCCGGTGCACCGCAGCTGGCGTTGAATTTGACTAGCCGCGACAGCGAATAAATTCCCCATTCAAATCATGGACATTTTGCCGGGTTTATTTGTGGATATTACGTATATTCAATTTTTGATCTCCAAGTAATATGCGCCGCCATCATCGGAAAATATTATCCGGATGAAATTTATTATTTACTGATATTTCAAAAATAACTCCTCACGGAAATATCAAAAATCAAAAACGTTTTTGAATACGAGCAGGAGTATTCATGAAATTCAGTCAGCGCATCTGGCTTGTCGTAGCCCTCGCCATAATCGGCACCGTCATTGCCAGTGGCTTTGGCCTGTATTCGTTGCGTCAATCCATGGAAGCCGAGCGGCTGACCCAGGTTAACAGCCTGCTCGGCTATGCGCGTGGTGTCCTCGATTACTATCACGCTCAGGAAAAAATCGGAAAACTGACGCAGGAAGAAGCTCAGGCCAAAGCCAAGGAGGTTTTCTCGGCACTGAGAAATGGCGGCGATTATTTCTTTATCCGCAATACCGAGCACGTATTTCTGATTCATCCCGATCCCAAACGCGTTGGCATCGTGGATAAGGGCGCCAAGCTGCCGGATGGACGATACACCGTCGAAGCCTATGCCGAAATTCTGGCCAAAGCGGACCGGGGCACTACAGTGATCCTGACGCCTCGCCCGAACGACCCGAACAAGATTCCTTTGCCCAAGCTCAATGGCGTCATGAAATTCCAGCCCTGGCAATGGGTGGTCGGTACGGGCTTTTTCGTCGATGACATGGATACGGCTTTCTGGCGTTATGCCCGCAGCTTCATCGCCATCGTCATCGGCTTGCTCATCGTCATGGCCGGCGCCGGGCTGCTGGTTCTACGTAGTCTGTTCCGCCAGTTGGGCGGCGAGCCGGCAGAGGCCGCCGCATTGATGCGCAAGATTTCAACCGGGGATCTGTCGCAGCAAACGGCAAGCAAAGCGCAGGCGAAAGATGGCCTGATGGGCGATCTACACGGCATGGTGAGCGAATTGCGCAAGCTGATCGTCCAGATCGACGGCAATGCCGGCCAACTTTCGCAAAGCGCCGGTCAGATCCGGCAGTCGGCGCAACAGATCAACGAGGCCGCCGACCATCAAGCCAGCGCCACCACGTCGATGGCTGCTTCTGTCCAGCAATTGGCGGTCAGCTCCAGCCATATTTCTGACCGCGCCCGCGATACCCAGGCCGATGCCAACGAAGCCATTGAACTGGCCACCGGCGGCCGCCAGCGTGTGAATGCCGCAAGCGACGCGATCAAGGCCGTCGCCGGCGCCGTAGAGAACGCCTCCACGCGCATCAATGCACTGGAAGAACGGGCCGAGCAGATATCCTCGATCGCCCATGCCATCAAGGATATTGCCGGCCAGACCAACCTGCTGGCACTCAATGCCGCCATCGAGGCTGCCCGGGCCGGCGAGGCCGGGCGCGGCTTTGCCGTGGTCGCTGACGAGGTACGCAAGCTGGCAGAACGCACCTCTCTGGCCACCGGTGAGATCGAACAGATGGTCACTGGAATACAGCAGGAAACGGCAGCCTCGGTCGAAGCGATGAACACAGTCCTACCGCGGGTCAATCAGGGCGTACTGCTGGCGGCCTCGGCCACCGAATTCCTACAGGAGATCGAGAACAGCGCCGAGCGCATGCTCGGCCATGTCAGCGACGTCGCCGACGCCACCGGCGAGCAAAGCGCCGCCAGCACGGCAATTGCGCAGAAAGTCGAAGACATATCCCGCATGCTCGACGAAACCTGCGCGTCGATCAACGCCACCAACAACACCGCCCAGGCGCTGCACCAGATCGCCCAGCAATTGAAGTCTCAGGTTGCCGTGTTCAAGGTCTGAACACCTCGGCGACCTGAGGCGAGGTCAGAAAGTAATGACCTTGTCGGCTTCCAGCGTCGCCTGCGCCAGCTCGACCAGGGTGCCAATGCTCACGCCCGGAATCAGCGGCAATTCGGCAATGCCACGGGCCAGCGCGCAGGTGCGGCAGGAGCGGATGTCGACGCCATGATTGACCAACGTCTCGACCATGCCCTGCAAGCCGTTGGTCGCGCCATCCACCTGATTGGGCAGGCTCAGCACCGTGGCATCGGACATAAGAAACACCTTCACCTGCGGCTTGTCATCATGGCCGACCAGCGCGGTCGCCAGACGTAGCGCCGACAGACAGCGCTCGGAGCCGTAGGGGGGAGCGTGGACGATGATCAGGATTTTTTGCATGGCGGACTCCAAATAAAAACGTGGCTTGTTTCCAAGCTGCGCACCTTAGCGCAAATGGAGACAAGCCACGCGGTTTGCTTACAGGGAAAGTTCGGAAATCGCCTTCAGGCCCTGCTCGATGTTCTTCTTGGCGGCGCCTTCAACGGCAAGACGCAAACGCTTGACCGCCACGGCGGAGTCACCGAAAGTTGCCGTATTCGACGACTTCAGGCTCTGCTTGAAGACAACGGAGCGATCCGACTGCTTGACCAGCACCCAGGTCGCTTCCAGATCGACGGTGAAAGTCAGGCCGAACACCGGTTTGTCGAGGCGAACGATGGTGACCATCAGATCGTAGTCGGCGCCCTTGCCCTGGACCACGGACTTGAACACCTTGTTCTGCACGATGGACTCTTCGATAGCGGCTTTCAGGTCTTCGTCGGCGACATTACTGCTGTCCATCGCCCCGGTTTCGCTGCCGCCGCCGGTTTTCACTGCCACCGAACGGTCATGCTGCTTGGCGACCTTGACGTCGCTCGCCACCATCGCCTGACGGTCAGCCGACGAAGCACAACCGGCCAGTCCGACGACCGCAACGAGCAGCGCCGGCATCCACAGTTTGCTCAACAGCATTATTTGGCCTCCTTGAAGATGTTGCCCATCACTTCATCGACCATTTCCTTCGGCGACTTGCGAGTCAGCGAACCATGCAGGGAATTGCCGGTAGCCACCGGGAAATCGGTCTTCGGCTCGCGGATCGTGATGGTCAGTTCAAGCAGATACATCGTGATGTCCCACATCCAGCGGTCGACATAGGTGACGACAGCGCTGACGTCCTTCGGCTTCTCCGTGCCTTCGGTCACGTTGTAGCCACGGCGGCGCAGGTCGTCGGCGATCAGCGTGCTGATGCCGGAAGTCTCATCGGGAATCTTGACCACGTGCATGGTCTTCATGGCGCGCAGATCGGTGCCCGGATCGACCTTGGCGGTAGCGCGGTTGGCGCAGCCGGACAGCGTCGCAACCGAGATCATCAATGCCGCGAGAAAGGCGAACTTCTTCATATACCCCCCTGATTTTTAGGAGGGGAAATGATCGCGGAATTTATTCGTCATGCCAAGTGGAAAATCTCGCTTTCCCTCTTGGCACAAGCGATTTCAGCGTTTGACCAACACCACGCCGCACTCCAGATGGTGCGTGTAGGGGAACTGGTCGAAGACGGCCGAGGCGGCGATGCGGTGGGTGTCGGCCAGCGCCAGCACGTTGTCGCGTAGCGTCTCCTGGTTGCACGAGATGTAGAGAATGCGGTCGAAGCCGCGGGCCAGTTCGACGGTGGCGGGGTCCAGCCCGGCGCGCGGCGGGTCGACGAAAAGTGTGGCCCGGCGGAAGGCATCGAGGTCGATGTCCTTCAGGCGCTGGAACTGCTCGGTGCCGGCCAGCGCGGCGCTGAATTCCTCGGCCGACAGGCGGGCGAACTGGATGTTGTCCACGCCGTTCGCCGCCAGGTTGTACTGCGCCGAATGAATCGACGTCTTGCTCACCTCGGTGGCCAGCACGCGCTCGAAGAGCGGGGCTAGCGCGATGGTGAAATTGCCGTTGCCGCAATACAGCTCGACCAGATTGCCGCCGAAATCCCTGGCCTGGGCGCAGGCCCAACCGAGCATGTGGCGATTCACGCCGGCGTTCGGCTGCGTGAAGCAGCCCTCGACTTGCTGGTATTTCAACTGGCGGCCGTTCAGCTCGAACTCTTCCAGCACCCAGTCGCGCTCCAGCACGACCTTCTGCCCGCGGCTACGGCCGAGAATCTGCACGTTCAAATCGCCCGCCAAAGTGCGCGCCGCTGCTTCCCAATCTTCGGCCAGCTTGCGGTGGTAGATCAGCGTGATCAGCAACTCGCCGCTCAAGGTGGCGAGAAAGTCGACGCGGAACAAGCGACGGCGCAGTACCTCGCTGCCCATCAGCCGCTCGCGCAGCAGCGGCATCACCTCACAGATGCGCGCCGCCGCCGGCGGAAAGGTCTCGAGAAACACCCGCTGCTTCGGATCGTCCGGATCGGACATCGTGAAATCCAGCTTGTCGCCGTCATGCCAGATGCCAAACTCAACCCGCATGCGGTAATGGCGCGGCTCGGAGTCAAACACTGCCGGCTCGCCCACGCCAAGTTCGGCGAAGTTATCGCGAAAATGTGCGACCTTGGTCGCAAGTTGAGCGGCATAATCGGCAGGATCGTAAGTCGGCAACGGCATGATCGGATTTCCCGAACGGGGATGACAGGACAACGGGAGGCGAACTATACGCCGAGCCCGCTTGGAAGGCATCACTGCTGCGGTGCACTGCCCAAAATGGGCAAAAACGGACCCCGTCAGCCCATTCTGCGACGCAGCCAGGTACTCGTCTGATCCACCGCAATCGACAGCAGCAGCATCGCGCCGATCACCGTCGCCGCCTGGGCGTAGTGGAAGAGCGAGAGTTCGAAATAGAGCAGTTGGCCGAGGCCGCCGGCGCCGACAAAGCCGAGGATGGCGGCCATGCGGATGTTCATTTCCCAGCGGTAGAGGGTGTAGGCGATCAGTTGCGGGGCCGCGCCGGGTAAGGTGCCGTAGAGGAAGGGCAAGCCGGCGGGCGCGCCGGCCAGGCGTAGGGCTTGGGCCGGCGCGGGCGGCGCGTTGTCCAGCGCTTCGGCGTAGAGGCGGCCGAGCACGCCGGTGGTGTGTAGCGCCAGCGCCAGCGCGCCGGCGAAGGGGCCGAGGCCGACAGCGAGTGCCGTGATCGTCGCCCAGACCAGTTCCGGCACCGAGCGCAGGGTATTGAGCAGAAAGCCGAAGGGCGCGTGCGGCTTAGGCAGCGCCAGCAGCAGGCCGGCGACAGCGGCGAGCAGCGTGCCGACGACCGAAATGGCCAGCGTCTCCCAGACGCCCTTGCCGACCTTGGCCAGCCATTCCGCCGAGAGGTCGGGCGGGAAGAAACCGGTGACGAATTCGCCCATGCTGCGTGCGGCGTCGGCGGTGAACAGCTCGCCAAAGCCGATCTCCAGAAAACGGAAGCTAGCGATAATGCCGAGCGCCGCGGCCGAGCCGACCAGCACGCTGCGCCAGCCGAAGGGCGACGGCCGGTTGGCCGGCGGCGTATCGAGGGCGCGGCGCAGCCATTGCGACAGGCCGTCGGCGGCAAAGACCAAGGCCATGAAGGCGAGCAGGATGCTGGCCGCTTCGCCGCCATTGAACATTTTCATGGCCTGATCCATCAGCTGGCCGAGGCCGCCGGCGCCGACGAAGCCCATCACCACCGAGGCGCGGATGGCGCATTCCCAACGGTAGACGGTGTAGGACGCCAGTTCCTTGGCGGCTTGCGGAATCAGGCCGTAGAGGATGGCCAGCGGCCGGCTCGCGCCGCTCTGGCGCAGCGCCTTGGCGGGCGCGGCATCGACCGATTCGAGGATTTCGGCATAGACCTTGGCCAGCATGCCGCCGTAAGTCAGGCCGAGCGCCAGCACGCCGGCCGCCGGGCCAAGGCCGAAGACGCGGACGAAGACCAGCGCCCAGACCAGTTCCGGAATGCCGCGCAGCACGGTAAGCAGGCTGCGCGTCAGCGGATTGAGCGTCGCCTTCTCGCGCCCGGCGGCCGTGGCCAGATAGCCGAGCGGCAACGCCAGCGCGAAGGCGAGCGCCATGCCGGCGGTGGCGATGGCCAGCGTTTCCAGTGTCGCCTTGCCGAGGAAACCGAGGAATTCCGCCCCCGTTTCCGGCGGCAGGAAGGCAGCGAGGAAGTTGCCGATCACCTTCAAATTGCCAGCGTCGAACAGCGCGCCGGGCTTGACCTCGGCGGCCTGGAAGAGCGGCCAGAGGACAACGAGCGCGGTCAGCGCGCCAAGCAGGCGTGGGCGGGCGGCGGGGTCGTGTATCTCTTTATGCATCAACCAACTCGGTCATTCCCACATCCCAAGGGCACTTCCTGCGGGGCGCGAAGGCGGGAATCCATAAATGCTCCGGGACATGCGACCAGAGTCCTGGATTCCCGCTTTCGCGGGAATGACGGATCAAGTATCAACAGCATGCGGCCCTCGTCGCCGCATCGTTGGCGGCGGCTTGCGGCAGGAGGTGCGATTCGTGCGCCTGGATGGGCAATTGCTCGCCTTCGCTGGCGTATAGCTCGTGCAGCATCGGCACGGTGACTTGCTCGCTGGGCAGATCGAAGGCAATGCGGCCGGCCTTGACGCCCACGATGCGCGGAAAATTGCCGAGCGCCAGATCGACCGCGTGCAGGCTGGCGACCAGCGTCGCGCCGCGCACTTCGGCATCGGCCGTCAGCAGGCGGATGGTAGACAGCGCCAGGGCTGGGTCGAGGGCGGAAACCGGTTCGTCGGCCAGCATCAGGTCGGGCTGCTGGTAGAGCACGCGGGCGATGCCGACGCGCTGCAATTGGCCGCCGGAGAGTTGGTCGCAGCGCGAGAACAGCTTGTCGGCCAGATCAACACGCTCCAGTGCAGCGCGCGCGCCGGTCAGGTCGAGCGGATACAGCAGCGAGACGAGCGATTTCCAACCCGGCCATTGGCCCAGCTTGCCGGCCAGCACGGCGGTGACGGCGCGCTGACGGCCGGGAATGGGCGGCGCTTGATGGACGGTGCCGATCCGGGCGCGTAGGGACTTCAGGTCATTCCCGCGAATGCGGGAATCCAGAGGCCCACCAACAGCCTTCAGTGCTGCACTGGATTCCCGCTTTCCCGCCCCGCAGGAAGTGCCCTTGGGGTGCGGGAATGACGGCACTCCTGCGGTGCACGGGCCAAAATCGGCAAAATCCAGCACCGTCGCCCGCCCGGCGGTCGGCGTCAGCGCCGTGCCGATCACCGACAGCAGGCTGGTCTTGCCGGCGCCGGAAGGGCCGATCAGTGCGATGCGCTCGCCCTGCTTCGCCTGCAGCGAAATCCCGGCCAGCGCCGTAAAACCGTTGGCGTGGGTCAGCCCCACGCCGTCGAGGCAAAAGCTCACTTCAGCAGGCCGGCGGCGTGCGCAGCTTTCTCGATGCCGTCGTAGTTCTCCTTCTTGGTCGGGATGAACTTCGAGGCCCGTTGCAGCGCCATGATTTCCTTGTGTTCCGGGTTGGCCGGATCGAGCTTGAGGAAGGCGTCGGTCAGCTTCTTGATCACGACCGGATCGAGATCGCCGCGCACCGTCCAGTTGTAGTCGAAGTAGGTCGGCGTGGTGGCAAAGACACGCACCTTGTCGGTATCGACCTTCTTGGCCTCGACCATCTTGTCCCAGACGGACGCGTTGAGCACGCCGGCCTCGGCCTTGCCGGCGGCGACGAAGGCGACGGTGGCGTCGTGTGCGCCGGAGAAGGCGACGTTCTTGAAATCCTTTTCCGGATTGAGGCCGGCCTGCTGCAGGAAGAAGCGCGGCATCAGGCTGCCGGAGGTGGAGGAAGGCGCACCGAAGGCGAAGGTTTTGCCCTTCAGATCGGCCAGCGACTTGATGGCCGGGTCGGCGGTGATGAACTTGGAGGTGAACTTGGCATCTTCCTCGCGCTGGACGATGGGAATGGCCGTGCCATTGGTGCGGATCTTGGCCTGCACGAAGGTGAAGCCGCCCAGCCAGGCGAGGTCGAGCTTCCTGGTGGCCAGCGACTCGACGACGGCAGCGTAGTCGCTCACCGGGGTGAACACGACCTTCATGCCGGTCTGCGCCTCGAGGTATTTGCCGAGCGGGGCGAATTTGCGTTGCAGCTCGGTCGGCGCTTCGTCGGGAATGGCCGAAACGCGCAGCACAGCGTCGCTGGCGAAAGTCGGGAAGGCAGTGGCGACGGCGCACGCGGCCGCGCCCTTGAGCGCCAGGCGGCGCAAGGCTGAAAATTTCATTCGATTCTCCGTTTTGGTACAGCAACCACCACCGTGCGGGGTGTCACGGCGGTTTACTCGACGCCGAAGCGCCCAAACCACAAAGCGGTACGCAGACCGCAGTCGGCATGATAGCCGGCCACGCACTTCGCAAGAACAGGGCCAGGCGAAAAACCGGGCTTTTCGGGAGCGAAGGCAGCCAATCGCCGCCAAATCGCGTCAATCTGTCCGCACAAATGGACAAAATGTCCCGCCCGGCGACTGCCCGGACATGCGAAAATCGACAAAAAACTATCACCCGCGAGTTATGGAAGAGACACCGGTCGCCAAGCCAGAGGCCCCCTGGCAGCAATACGCCGTGCTGATCGTCGACGACGAGCCCGGCATGCAGAGCTTTTTGCAGCGCGCCCTCAGTTCGCGCTGCGGCATCGTCGATTGTGCCGACAGCGTGGAAAGCGCCCGGCCGCTGCTCAATCGCCAGCGCTACGACCTGATCGTGCTCGACATCGCCCTGCCCGGCGTTTCCGGCATCGATTGGCTGCACGAACTGCGTCAGGACGGCTACGCCGGCGACGTGGTGCTGATGACCGCCTACGCCGACCTCGACACCGCCATCGATGCGCTGCGCGCTGGCGCCGCCGACTTCCTGCTCAAGCCGTTCTCGCTGGCGCTGGCTCTGAACGCTATCCAGCGCTGCTTCGAGCGCTCGCGTCTGGCCCGCGAAAACTTCGTGCTACGCCGCGAGGTGAGCACCCACTCCGCCGATGTCGAAGGCGTCGTTGGCCAGTCCGACATGATGCTCAAGGTGTGCGACCGCCTGAAGCGCATCGCCCCGTCGCCCGCCACCGTGCTGCTCACCGGCGAATCCGGCACCGGCAAGGAAGTGGCGGCGCGCGCCGTGCATCGCATGAGCGGGCGCACCGGGCCGTTCGTACCGGTCAATTGCGCGGCCATCGCCGCTGAGCTGATCGAGTCGGAGCTGTTCGGCCACGTCAAAGGTGCCTACACCGGCGCCCAGCAGAGCCGCGAGGGCCTGTTCTACTACGCCCGCGGCGGCACGCTGTTTCTCGACGAGATTTCCGAAATGCCCGCCCAGGCCCAGGCCAAGCTGCTGCGCGCGCTGGAAGAACGGCGCATCCGTCCGGTCGGCTCGGAGCAGGAGATCCCGGTGGACGTGCGGGTGATCGCCGCCAGCAACCGCGACCTGAAGGCCGAAGTCGCCGCCCAGCGCTTCCGCCAGGATTTGTACTACCGCCTGCAGGTGCTGGAAGTCACTCTGCCGCCGCTGCGCGAACGGCCGGAAGACATCCCGCTGCTGGTCGAACACTTCATGACGCAGCTGACGCCCAACCTCGGCGTGCCGCCGCTCAAGCTCGACCCGCGCACGCTGGCCAAGATGAGCGACTACGACTGGCCCGGCAACGTGCGCGAACTGCGCAATCTGGTCGAACGCTCGCTGATCCTCGGCTGGTTCGACATCGGCCCCGAGCCGGAAGTCGGCAGCCTGCCGGCCGCGCCCGGCCGCCTCGACGAAACGCTGGAAGCCGTCGAGAAACGCCACATCCTCGCCGTGCTTGCCGCCTGCGACGGCAACAAGTCGGAAGCCAGCCGCCGCCTGGGCATTTCGCGCAAAACCATGGACCGCAAGTGTCAGGCCTGGGGCATGTGATTCCGGCCAGCCGGCGCTCGATCCGCGCCCGGCTGCTGCTGCTCGCGCTGCTGCCGCTGGGCGTCGTGCTGCCGCTGATGATGGCGGCGCTGGCCTACTGGGGCGGCAGCTATTTCGACCGCCTGCTGGTGACCAAGGTGCGCAGCGACCTCGCCGTCGCCCACGGCTATTTTGAACGCGTCAGCGAAGGTATTGGCCGCTCGGTGTCCGGCCTCGCCTACTCCGAGCGTCTGGTGCGCGCCCTCGCCCAGCCTTCGGCCGACCGCTCGACGCGGGTTGCCGGGCTGCTCGACGCCACCCAGCAGGAACACAAGCTCGATTTTTTGCATTTTCGCGATGTGCACCGCAGCAGGCAGCTGGCGCAGAGTTCGCCGGTCATTGCCGGCGCGCTGGCCGGCAGCGCGCGCACCGAAACCGAGTTATTCCAGCCCGAGCAGCTTGCCTCGCTCGGCCTCGACTTGCTCAGCCGCGCCAATACGCCGCTGCTGCCGACGCCCAACGCCAAGCCGAGCAAGCGCAATGTCGAGGCGCGCGGCCTGGTGCTGCATTCCGCCGCCCCGGTGCGCGATTCGGCCGGCCGGCTGATCGGCGTGCTCGAAGGCGGCGTGCTGCTCAACAAGAACCTCGATTTCATCGACCGCCTGAACACCGTGGTTTACCCGGAGGGCGCCCTGCCCTTCGGCAGTGTCGGCACCGCCACCCTCTTCCTCGATGACGTGCGCGTCGCCACCAACGTCCGTCTGTTCCAGGGCGAACGCGCCATCGGCACGCGCGTTTCGGCCGCGGTGAACGACGCCGTGCTTGGCGAGGGACGCACCTGGCTCGACCGTGCCTTCGTCGTCAACGACTGGTACGTCTCGGCCTACCAGCCACTCTACGACAGCCACCGCCAGCGAGTCGGCATGCTCTATGTCGGCTTCCTCGAAGGCCCCTTCGCCGATGTTCGGCGCCAGGTCTTCTACGGTATCGCCGGCCTGTTCGGGCTGGCCATGCTGGCCGCCGGCGTTTTCGCCATCTTCTGGGCGCGCCGCGTGTTCAAGCCGATCGAACGCATGCACGCCACCATGCATGCCATCGAGCAAGGCCACGCCGAGGCCCGCATCGGCCAGATCCAGACCGAGGACGAACTCGGCGTCGTCGCCGCCCACTTCGACCGCGTGCTCGACCAGCTGCAGGCCCAGGCCGATTCGCTGAAGCGCTGGGGCGACTCGCTCGATGCCAAGGTGGCCGAACGCACGGCCGAACTGGAACACGCCGTGGCCGACCTGAAAACCGCGCAGTCGCAGCTGGTCAAGAACGAAAAGCTCGCCGCCATCGGCCAACTGACCGCCGGCGTCGCCCACGAGATCAACAACCCGATCGCCGTCATCCAGGGCAACCTCGAAGTGCTGCGCGACATCCTCGGCCCGCAGGCCGACCCGGTCGCCCCCGAGATCAAGCTGATCCACGAGCAGGTGCACCGCATCCGCCTGATCGTCGCCAAGCTGCTGCAATTCGCCCGCCCGCAGGATTACGTCGGCTACCTGGAGCCGGTAGCAGCCGGGCAGCTGATCCAGGATTGCCTGGTGCTGGTCCGCCACCTGCTGAAGAAGGGCAACATCGCCATCGAGCAACAGATCGACTCCAGCCGCCAGGTCATCTGCAACAAGAATGAGGCGCAGCAAGTGGTGATCAACCTGCTGGTCAATGCCATCGAGGTCATGCCCGAGGGCGGCCTGCTGCGCATCACGGTGGAGGACTGGGACGAAGCCGACATGCCGGTCGGCATCCGCCTCAGCGTCGCCGACACCGGCCCCGGCATCAGCGCCCCCGACCTCGAGCGCCTGTTCGAACCCTTCTTCACCGCCAAGAAACCCGGCGGCAACGGCCTCGGCCTGTGGGTCAGCAAGACCCTGATGGAACGCTACGGCGGCAGGCTGACGGCGCAGAGCTCGCCAGGTCAGGGAGCAAGGTTTACCGTGTGGTTACGCTGTGAGCCGTTGGCTTGAGGCGACTCACCGGTGGCTCGCTCGTAGTGCCGGCTTGATAACTGTAAATCAACACTTTACAATCCATCCATGATCAAGTCGTTCATGCACAAGGGGCTTGAAGCCTTTTTCCGCACGGGGAGCAAAGCCGGCATCCAGCCGCACCATGCCGGCAAACTGCGTCTGCAACTGACCATGCTGGACAAGGCCAAGCAAGCCGAAGACATGAATGCGCCGGGATGGCGTCTGCACGCTTTGGCAGGCGATTTGAACGGGCACTTCGCGATCACGGTCAACGGCAACTGGCGCATCACTTTCCGCTTCGAAAACGGCGATGCGCTGCTGGTGAATTATCAGGATTACCACTGAGGAACGAACATGAGCAGGATGCACAACCCGGCCCACCCCGGCGAAGTCCTCAAGGAATGGATTCCGGAGGGCATGACGGTCACCGCTGCCGCCGAACAACTCGGCGTCTCGCGCGTGATGTTGTCCAAGATTCTGAACGGCAAAGCCGGCATTTCGGCCGAAATGGCCCTCCGTCTCGCCGCCTGGCTGGGTACCACCGCCGAAGTCTGGCTGGAGATGCAATCGGCCAGGGATTTGTGGGAAGCCGAGCAAAAGCCACGGCCGGAGGTGTCGCCGTTGCGGTTGGCGGCTTGATCCCAAAACAAGTATCTAACTCCAATTTACAGATTGCTTTAACCGTTCAAGCTTTATCTCACCGACGCCACTTCAATCAAGGAGTCTGATTGTGCTCAATCGACCGATCTACTGTAGTTTTGGCGCTCAAGGCTCATCGGAACTCCTGCGCGCTGCTGCTGATGCACAAGACGAAGTAATGGCACCATTTTTCAGCGACGAGAGTTGGAAATTCGCCCCGAATTATTTTAAAGAAATCCCTGCGTTATCTTTAGATCAACGCCTCAAGGCTCTCGGTGGCCTTGAGATCGTCGGGCTTGTGATTGGATTTATCGGAAGCTGTTTCGCAAAAAAGATCTTTGACGAGATTTATGACAAAACCCTTAAAAGGCCTATTGCTAATCAGCTAGATCACATCTTCAACAAAATTAATCTTCCTGTCGGGAAAGCTATCGAATATCGCGATGTTATTTATTTGGAAGACATCGATTTAATTGTTGTGATTCGAGTGTTCGCTGACAAGGAAGTAAACCAGGCGCTTCAGTTACAACTCATGCAAGCACATCGAGTTGCGCACTCATACATCGAATTGCACGGTCGAAAAGCACCTATTCATTGTCACGAAATCACAAATGGTTTGATCTCCGCTGAACCCGAGCTTTACAACTCGCTAGAGGAAATAAAACACTGCTCTACAGTGCATACCAAAGGCCTGCCACAGAAGGAAATACCGAAAGGCCCAAAACGGCAATAACCCTCACGTCATATAGCGACAGCTGTTCCCGCAAAATCAATCCCTTAACTTGGCATTACGACCTTAGCCCGGTAAACTACGCCCCTCTGCCGAGGAGCGCTGCGACCTGACTTAGTTATTCAGGCCAGGCTCGGCAACGATCAACGGCGCTCGCAAACCATGAATTCACAAGCCGGTTTGCGACGCCGTTTGTCTTTTGCGGCGTCCCTGGCGATTGACGTTTTGCCGAGGTAACCATGATCCAGCCCGACCGCAGCTCCGAACTCCAAACCCTGTTGCAGCAGCGCCTGCTCGTCCTCGACGGCGCGATGGGCACGATGATCCAGCGGCACGGCCTGCAGGAAGCCGATTACCGCGGCGAGCGTTTCAAGGATCATCCGCACGACGTCAAGGGCAACAACGACCTGCTGGTGCTGACCCGCCCGGACATCATCGGCGGCATCCACCGCGAGTACCTGGAGGCCGGCGCCGACATCCTCGAAACCTGCACCTTCAACTCGACCGCCGTCTCGCAGGCCGACTACAACCTGACCGAGATCGTCTACGAGCTGAATTTCGAGGGCGCCGCGCTGGCCCGCAAGCTGTGCGACGAGTTCACCGCCGCCAACCCGGACAAGCCGCGCTTCGTCGCCGGCGTCCTTGGCCCCACGTCGCGCACCGCGTCGATTTCGCCGGACGTGAACGACCCCGGCTACCGCAACGTGACCTTCGACGAACTGGTCGCCAACTACTTCGAGGCCACCACCGGCCTGGTCGAGGGCGGCGCCGACATCCTGCTGGTCGAAACCGTCTTCGATACGCTGAACGCCAAGGCAGCGCTGTTCGCCATCGAGCAGTTCTTCGACGTGGCCGGCCGCCGCTGGCCGGTGATGATTTCCGGCACGATCACCGATGCTTCCGGCCGCACCTTGTCCGGCCAGACCGCCGAAGCCTTCTGGAATTCGCTGCGCCACATCCAGCCGATTTC
Source organism: Azonexus sp. (assembly GCA_041904995.1). Classification (GTDB taxonomy): domain Bacteria; phylum Pseudomonadota; class Gammaproteobacteria; order Burkholderiales; family Rhodocyclaceae; genus Azonexus. Next base: position 44,945 of record JAYRMB010000003.1, on the reverse strand, counting down.
CTTCGGCCTGAACTGCGCGCTCGGCGCCAAGGAATTGCGCCAGTACGTCGAGGAACTGTCGCGCGTCTGCGACTGCTACGTCTCGGCCCACCCGAACGCCGGCCTGCCGAACGCCTTTGGCGGCTACGACGAAACCGCCGACATGCTGGCCAATGAGATCGAGAGCTGGGCCAGGGCTGGCATCGTCAATATCGTCGGCGGCTGCTGCGGCACCTCGCCGGAACACATTGCGGCCATCGCCCAGCGCGTTGCTGCGGTGCACCCGCGTAAAACGCCAAAAATCGAGCCGGCGCTGCGCCTCTCCGGCCTCGAGCCGTTCAATTGCGGCAAGGATTCGCTGTTCGTGAACGTCGGCGAGCGCACCAACGTCACCGGCTCACGCGCCTTCGCCCGCATGATCCTCGAAGGCCGCTTCGACGATGCGCTGGCCGTGGCCCGCCAGCAGGTGGAAAACGGCGCGCAGGTGATCGACATCAACATGGACGAGGCGATGCTCGACTCCATCGCCGCCATGGACAAGTTCCTCAAGCTGATTGCTTCGGAACCGGACATTTCGCGCGTGCCGATCATGATCGACTCCTCGAAGTGGGAAGTCATCGAAGCCGGCCTCAAGTGCATCCAGGGCAAGGGCATCGTCAATTCGATCTCGATGAAGGAAGGCGAAGCCAAGTTCCTCGAACAGGCCAAGCTCGCCCGCCGCTACGGTGCTGCGGTCATCGTCATGGCCTTTGACGAGAAGGGCCAGGCCGACACCTACGCCCGCAAGATCGAGATCTGCGGCAAGGCCTACGAACTGCTGACCGGCATGGGTTTCCCGGCCGAAGACATCATCTTCGATCCGAACATCTTCGCCATCGCCACCGGTATTCCCGAGCACGACAACTACGCCGTCGATTTCATCGAATCGGTGCGCTGGATCAAGCAGAACCTGCCGCACGCCCACATTTCCGGCGGCGTTTCCAACGTGTCGTTCAGCTTCCGCGGCAACGACCCGGTGCGCGAGGCGATTCACACCGTCTTCCTCTACCACGCCATCCAGAACGGCATGACCATGGGCATCGTCAATGCCGGCATGCTCGGCGTGTACGACGACCTCGAGCCGGAACTGCGCGCCAAGGTCGAGGACGTGGTGTTAAACCGCCATCCGGGCGCCGGCGAGGCGCTGGTCGATTTCGCCCAGACCGTCAAGGAAGGCAAGAGCAAGGACAGCGGCCCGGATTTGTCGTGGCGCGAGCAGTCGGTCGAGAAGCGCCTGGAACACGCGCTGATCAAGGGCATCACCGATTTCGTCGTGGCCGACACCGAGGAAGTACGCGCCAAGCTGGAAAGCGAAGGCAAGCCGCCGCTCGCCGTCATCGAAGGCCCACTGATGGCCGGCATGAACCACGTCGGCGACCTGTTCGGCGCCGGCAAGATGTTCCTGCCGCAGGTGGTCAAATCGGCCCGCGTCATGAAGCAGGCGGTCGCCCACCTGCTGCCCTTCATCGAAGCCGAGAAATCCCGTACCGGCCTCGGCTCCAAGGGCAAGATCCTGATGGCCACGGTCAAGGGAGACGTACACGACATCGGCAAGAACATCGTCGGCGTCGTGCTTGGCTGTAACGGCTACGACGTGGTCGACCTCGGCGTCATGGTCAGCTGCGACAACATCCTGAAGGCGGCGCTCGAGCATCGCGTGGACATCATCGGCCTGTCCGGCCTGATCACCCCCTCGCTCGAAGAAATGGCCCACGTCGCGGCCGAGATGAAGCGCCACGGCATGAAACAGCCGCTGCTGATCGGCGGCGCAACGACCAGCCGCGCCCACACCGCGATCAAGATCGCGCCGAACGCCGAAGGCCCGGTGGTTTACGTGCCGGACGCCTCGCGTGCCGTCGGCGTCGCCACCAAGCTGCTCTCCATTGAGCAGCGCGATGGCTACCACGCCGAAATCGCCGCCGAATACGAAGCCGTGCGCGCCGAACACGCCGGCCGCAAGGGCGCTACGCTGGTTTCGCTGGACGACGCCCGGGCCAATCGTTTCACGTGGAACGAGACCTACACCCCGGTCAAACCGGCCCAGCTCGGCCGCCAGGAAATCACCATTCCGCTGGCCGATCTGGTGCCTTACATCGACTGGTCGCCCTTCTTCCAGAGTTGGGACCTGGCCGGCCGCTACCCGGCCATCCTGCAGAATGAAACGGTCGGCGAAACCGCCCGCCAGTTGTTCCACGACGCCCAAACCATGCTGGCCAGGATCGTCAGCGAAAACTGGCTGACCGCCAAGGCGGTGTTCGGCCTCTACGCGGCCAAGGGTGAGAACGAAGACATCGTGCTCTACACCGACGAATCGCGCAGCCAGGAAGCGACCCGCTGGGTCGGCCTGCGCCAGCAGATCAAGCAGCCGCAAGGCCGCTTCAACACGGCGCTGGCCGATTTCGTCGGCGAGCAGGATTACGCCGGCGCCTTCGCCGTCACGGCCGGCCTCGGCATCGACGAACACGTCGCCCGCTTCGAGGCTGCCCACGACGACTACTCGGCGATCATGCTCAAGGCCCTGGCCGACCGCTTGGCCGAAGCGGCCGCCGAATGGCTGCACATGAAGGTGCGCACCGAGTTCTGGGGCTACGCCGCTGGCGAAAAGCTCGACAACGATGGCCTGATCGCCGAGCAATACAAGGGCATCCGCCCCGCCCCCGGCTATCCGGCCTGCCCGGACCACACAGCCAAGCGCGAGCTGTTCAAGCTGCTTGACGCTCCGGCCATCGGCATGGGCCTGACCGAATCCTGCGCCATGACCCCGGCCGCTGCCGTCTCCGGTTTCTACATCGGCCACCCGGCATCGAGCTACTTCGCCATCCCGAAGATCGGCCGCGACCAGCTGGAAGCCTGGGCCGCCCGCAAGGGCATGGAGCTCAAGGACGCCGAACGCTGGCTGGCGCCCTTGTTGTAATCAGCGGAAGCGCCCTTCGCGGGCGCTTCTTTTTTGCCACAGACTCCCGCACTCGCAGCCATGCCCCGCTACTCGCACATCCTCTTCGACCTCGACGGCACCCTGATCGACTCTGCGCCGGCCATTCTGGCGAGTTTTCGCGAAGCCTTCGCCCAGACCGGGCTCGCCCCCGTGCGCAGCATCGACGAAAGCATCATCGGGCCGCCACTGACCGAAACCCTGCAACTGCTTTCCGGCAGTGCCGATTCGGCCCTGATCGGGCAGCTGACCGAGGCTTTCAAGGCGAGCTACGACAGCGAAGGTTACAAGGCCACGGCCGACTATGCCGGGGTCGGCGAATTGCTGGCCGAACTGGCCGGCGCCGGGCTAAGCCTGTCGATTGCCACCAACAAGCGCATCCACCCGACGCGGCTGATTCTCGAGCATCTGGGCTGGCTGGATCATTTCCGCCACATCTACGCCCTCGACCTGTTCTCGCCGCGCCTGCCCGACAAGGCGGCGATGATCGCCCGCCTGCTGGCCGACCAGGGCATTCCAAAAGAACAGGCCATCTACATCGGCGACCGCAGCGAAGACGGCGAATCGGCCGACGCCAACGGCCTGCCCTTCATCGCCGCCACCTGGGGCTACGGCAGCCTGACCCCAGCCGAAATGCGCGCCAGCTGGCGGGTCGCGGCAGAGCCGACTGCGCTCGGCGCGATGCTGCTCGACGCCTGAGCATCCGACACCGTTGTTTGCTTGAGGGCGGCAGCGTTCTCTCAAAGAGATCAAACGACAGGAAGCTTGCCGCTTCTGCTCAGCCCTGTTCGTCCTTCTCACGGAAACGATAGTCCGTCGCCGCACAAGCCAGCCAGTGTCCGTTACCGTCCAATTCCAGCACCTGCCGGTGATATTGCAGGATGGCCGGGCGGTGGCCGACGCTGATCAGCGTCGTGCCCAATTCCAATAGCTGACGGTAGAGGAAATCTTCGTTGACCGCGTCGAGCGCGCTGGTCGCTTCATCGAGGATGGCGTAGCGCGGCTTGCTGAGCAGGATGCGGGCAAAGGCCAGGCGCTGCTGCTCGCCGACCGACAAGACCTTGGCCCAGTCGCGCTCGGCATCCAGCCCGCCGAAACGGGTCGCCAGGTCGGGCAGGTTCACCTGCTCCAGCGCCTGCAGCAAGGCCGCGTCGGAAACCGCCCGTTCCTTGTGCGGATAGAGCAACTGGCTGCGCAGGCTGCCGAGCAGCATGTAGGGCTGTTGCGGCAGGAAAAGGATGTCCTTGGCCGGCGGCCGATAGATGGAACCGCTGCCGGCCCGCCACAAGCCGGCAATGGCGCGCAGCAGCGAGCTCTTGCCGGCCCCGCTCGGCCCGACGATGAGCAGGTTGTCGCCGGTTTCGACGGCCAGCGACAGCTTGCGCAGCAGCACTCGTTCCTGTCCCGGCGTCATCAGCGTGACGTTCTCCAGCACCACCTGTTTGGCGTCGACCGAGACGATGGCGCTCTCTCGCTGTACGTGCAGCGGCGGATGGCTGTGCAGCACGCGGGACAAGGTGTCGATGCGGTCGATACCGGCGGCGAAACGGCTCAGGCTTTCGAAATTCTCAATGATCAGCGAAATGGCCGTGAGCACCGCGGCAAAGGCCCCCGCCGCCTGCACCGCCCGCCCGACTTCCAGTTCGCCGGACAGGACGCGCGAGGCGATGATGGCGCTGGGCAGGACGATGGTCAGCAGGCCGTAGGCATGCTGGAAGAAATTGAGCCGCAACTGCGCACGGATCAGCCGTTTGTAGTTCTTGAAGGCGGCGACGAAACGCTGCCAGATCTGCTGCTGCTCCTGCCCCTCGCCACGATAGAGGGCGATGGCTTCGGCGTTCTCGCGTACCCGCACCAGCCCGAAACGGAAATCGGCCTCGCGGCGTAGCTGGTGGAAGTTGAGATTCATCAGGCGCTGGCCGAAGACGAAGATGGTGATCAACGTGCCGGCCGTGGCGTAGAAAACAAGGAAATACACCAGTTCGCGCGAGATGGACCACAGCACCTGACTAAAGGCGACCAGCTGCAGCATCGAGCCGATGAAAATCAGCAGGAAATAGAGCGAGCGCTGCGTGAAGGTATTGATGTCCTCGGCCAGACGCTGGTCCGGGTTGTCGATGCCGGCGTTGCCGTTCAGCTCGTAGAAATGGCGGTGGCTGAAATAGCTATCGAGAAAGCGATGAGTCAGCCAGCGCCGCCAGTTGATGGCCAGCGTGTCGCGCACGAAGTAATACAGGGCATAGATCGGCACGGCGGCAAGCAGGAGCCACAGGCAGAACTTGATCGAAATCCAGAAGCGCTCCTCGTCCCGCGCCGCCAGCGCCGAGGTGAATTCGCCGGTCTGCTCGTTGAGCATCACGGCAAAACGCGTCTGCCCGAGCAGCAGTAAAACGAGCAAGGCGACCATGCCCCACGCCTTCAAGCGCTCGTCCTCGCGCCAGTAAGGCGAAGCGATGCTCCAGAAACGCCGCCAGAGATGTCGGTCAGCCAAGGTCACGATGGTTCTTGTCTTTGTAGTAGGGGCTGGTGATGTTGTTGTACTCCTGGGGGGTTGGGGGGGTCAAGCTTAAGCAATCGTCGTTTAGCCTACGGCTCGAATTAACTAACGCCGTTTTCCGCCTTTACGGCGGGCGTACTTTCTTCTTGCTTCGCCAAGAAGAAAGTAGCCAAAGAAGAAGGCGACCCGGGGTCGGCGCCCGCTACGCGGTTTCCCTGCGCTACTCGCCGGTCGGGGCGGCTGGCTAAACTCGCCGCGATGCGGCTCAAACAACGCCAGCCGACGGCTCCCCGCCCGCCTGCGTTGCTCGGCGCCTCCCACGGGAGGTTGAAAACCGATCGCCACTGAAAGGCTGGTGTTTGGTTTTTTGCCTTTTTAGGCAGTGCACCGCAGCAGTCATGTTTTTTCAGTGACAGTGAAGCTGCGACGCTTTTCCGGGCCCCTTGAGAGGCGCTGAGCAACGCAGGTTGGCCGGGGGTAGTCGGCTGGCGTTGTCTGAGCCGCGCAGCGGCGAGTTTAGCCAGCCGCCCGGCCGGCCTAGTAGCGGAAGGGAGCGGGCAAAGCCCGCCGCCGACCCAGGGGTGGCCCTTTCTTTGGCTACTTTCTTTCGGCCAAGCGAAAGAAAGTATGCCCGCCGTCAGGGCGGAGAACAGCACCTAGAAAACCAATAATGCCGGCCAAAAAACCTAAGAGCAGCGGAAAAACACCCCGAAATCAACGAAAATACCCCCATGACCGCTCTCCTCACCAACATCGACCTCCTCCCCCACAACACCCTAGCCCTCCCCGGCCACGCCGCGCGCTATCTGCGAGTCGCCGAACCGGCGCAGCTAGCAGTACCGCAACTAGCCGGCGAAAAGCGTTTCGTGTTGGGCGGCGGCAGCAATCTAGTGCTGACCGGCGATTTCCCCGGCCTCGTGCTGCACATGGCGATCCCCGGCAAGCGCCTGCTCAAGGAGGATGCCGAGGCGTGGTACATCGAAGCTGGCGCTGGCGAAAACTGGCACGACTTCGTGCAATGGACGCTGGCACAAGGCTGGTCGGGCCTGGAAAACCTGAGCCTGATTCCCGGCACGGTCGGCGCGGCGCCGATCCAGAACATCGGGGCCTACGGGCTGGAGGTCGGCGAGCGGCTGCATTCGGTCACCGCCTGGAATTTCGAAAAACAGGCGTTTTTCGAAGTGCACCGCAGCGATTGCCGTTTCGCCTACCGTGACAGCCTGTTCAAGCAGGAGGGCTGGCATCTGAGCGGCCACATCGCCATCGTTTCGGTCATCTTTCGCTTGCCCAAGGCCTGGCAGGCCAATTGCCGTTATTCCGACGTAGCGCAGGAGCTGGACGGCCGCGGAGTCGCCCAGCCGACGGCGCGAGACATCGCCGAGGCGGTGATCGCCGTGCGCCGGCGCAAGCTGCCCGACCCGGCGGTGACCCCGAACGCCGGCAGCTTCTTCCACAACCCGGTGGTCGATGCCGCAACAGCCGAGCGCCTGAAAGCCGCTCACCCAGCCCTGCCCTGCTACCCGCAGCCGGATGGCCGGGTCAAGCTGGCCGCTGGCTGGCTGATCGAGCAAGCCGGGTGGAAAGGCAAGGCACTCGGCCCGGTCGGGATGTACGAAAAGCAGGCGCTGGTGCTAGTCAATCGCGGTGGCGCTACGGGCGATGACGTCCGGCGCACGATGGCTGCGGTACAGGCCGACGTGCAGCAACGCTTCGGCGTCGCCCTGACGCCGGAACCGATCTTCCTCTAATCGATCTTTTCCGGCGCCGCCTCGTCCCGCCCGGCGAACAGGCAGGCGGCAATGCCGGTCGCCACGGCATCGGCCATGCGCGCCTGGCGCTCCGGGTCGAGCAATTCCAGCTCCTCGTCGCGATGCTTGATCACCCCGGCCTCGAAGAGCACGGCGGGCAGACTGGTCCGGTAGAGCACGACGAGGTTGTCGTAATACCAGACGCCGTTCTCGGCATCGGCCGGAAAATGCTTGCGCTTATGCCAGGGCGAAGGCTCGAAGCCGGCCCGGCGCAGTACGGCGCCGATCGTTGAGGCGCAGCGCAGGCTGGTCGCCAGATCGGGATTGTTGGCCGAGACAAAAATGCCGAAGCCACGCTTCACCTCGGTATAGGTCTGCGCCTTGCCCTCCCATTGCCACGGCTTCAGGTAAGCCTCGCCGATCGAGTCGTGGTGGATGGAGATGAAGAAATCGCTGCCGGCGGCAGCCAGCGGACGCGCATACAGGGAAGCGATGTCGCCAGCGAAATTGACCTCGCGCACGCCCAGCTGGCGGCTGAGCAAGGCATCGGCCACCTGCCGGCCGAGCACCAGATTGAAGGAAAACTCGCTGCGCCCACGGGCGCTGATCGCCCCCGAATCGGTCAGCGTATGGCCGACATCGACCGCGACCAGCGGCGGCGCGGCCACTGCTGCGGTGCACAGGCAAAAACTGGCAAAAATCGAAAGCAGCCGGATTATCATGGGGGCATTATCGACACGATGAGCGAGCCTATCATGAATCGTCTGCGCTCCCTGAGCCTCGCCGCCGCCTGCGGCCTCGCCCTTCTGCTGGCCGCCTGCGGCACCGCGCCGCCCGCCGCCAAGGCCCCGACCAAGGAATATTTCGAGATGGACTTGGGCGACGGCTTCACGCTCGATTACGCCATCGAACGCACCACGTCGCGTGCCAATGCCAAGGCCTGCTACGCCTTCATCACCGGCAGCCTGCGCAACGATTCCGGGCGCACCCTGAGCCGCAAGTCGGTACTCGACTTCATCGTGATAAACCGCGGCAAGATGCTGTTCCGCGACATCACCAACCCGCTGGCCGACATTCCGCCGGGCGGCACGGCCGCGTTCGAGATGGTCGATTCGCCCGTGCACAAGGATGGCTGCCCGGACTACGAGCGCATCGACATCAACCTGCGCAAGGTTTTCCTGAACTGATCATTTCCACCCCGCCATGCCGAAACTCACCGTCTTCAACGCCGCTCAACCCGAAGTCAGCTACGACCGCCCCCGCCCGGACCGCCTGGTGCACGGCAACCCGCTGCGCTCGACGCGCGAATTCTTCAGCGCGCCACAGGGCGACCTCAGCTGCGGCATCTGGACCTGCGAGCCGGGCGCCTGGAACATCGCCTTCCCGGCCGGCAAGGACGAGTTTTTCTGCGTCATCAACGGTCGCCTGCGCATCAGCGACGACCAGGGAACGGCGGCCGAATTCGGCCCGGGCGAGGCCTGCGTCATCCCGCAAGGCTTCGTCGGCACCTTCGAAGTGCTCGAAACGGTCAGCAAATACTATGTGGTCTTGGAAAGAAGCGCCCAAATTGCGTTATAGTTTTTGCCAAATTATGGGGGAGTTAATAAATTGAGCGACGAAACCAACCTGCCACGCGGCACCACTGCCCATACACCTGACCTGAACTGGAGCCAGGTGCGCGAAACCGTCCTCATGCTCGAACTGGCCGCCGTGCAAATCGAAGCCGCCATGAAGGACAGCAACGCCTCGGTCGAAGTACTGACCAACTCCTTCACAACCATGGCCGGCTACATGCGGATGATTTCGGAAACCATCCAGACCCTGCCGGACAAGGACGAGGTCGGCGTCGCCAAGCAGAACCTGCTCGGCGTTTCCGAACACGTTTCCGGCATGGTGCATCAGGCCATCATCGCCTTCCAGTTTTACGACAAGCTGGTCCAGCGCCTGTCGCACGTCGGACTGAGCCTGGGCGGACTGAGCGACCTCGTTTCCGACACCCGCCGCCTGTTCAACCCGGCGGAATGGGTCGACTTGCAGAGCCACATCAAGGGCAAATACACCACCCGCGAGGAAATCGCCATGTTCGAAGCCGTCATGCAGGGTGTTCCCGTCCATGAAGCTGTCGAGAAATTCATGGCCGACATGAAGGAAAAGAGCGACGACATCGAGCTGTTCTAATCGCGCTCCCATAGCCCCCAGATAATCCCCATCCGCATGGCGACACCCGGCGACCTTCCGTCAGCCGCACTGGCCGAAGCGCTCGCGCTCGCCGGCGTCGGTTGCTGGCTGTGGCAGGCGCCGGACCGCCTGACGGTTTCCCCGGCTTTCCTCGGCTTGCTGGGGCTTTCATCCGAGAATTCCCCAAGCGATGCCCAGGGCTGGTTAGCGCTTGCCCACCCGGACGACCGGGCAAGCTTCGCCGGTCTGCTGACGGCCATCGCACAAGGCGAAGACAAGGTCGATCGCCAGTTCTCCGTGCGTCTGCAACACGCCAATGGCCTGTGGTGCTGGTTCGAATTGCGCAGCAAGGCACTGGCCGATAGCGGCATCGTCATCAGCTTCAGCGAAATCACCCAGCAGAAGCAGGCCATGGCGGCGCTGCGCGACAGCCAGTTGCGCTTCCGCGCCCTGTACAACACTTCGCCGCTGGCTTTCGTCATCTGGGAACGCGAAGGGCGCATCGTCGAGTGGAACCGGCGCGCCGAACAAATCTTCGGCTGGCCGGCCGAACAGGTCATCGGCAAACCGATTCATCGCCTGCTGCTGCCCAACGATCATCACACTGACTTCTCGGCCAGCAACAAGGCCATGCTGCACAGCGAAGGGGAAGGCCGCTTCACCGGCCCCGCCTTGCACCGCGACGGCCGCCTGCTCCACTGCAACTGGTACAGCGTGCCGCTCTACAACATCAACGGGCAGTTGCTCGGCATCCTGTCGCTGATTCTCGACGTCACGGCGGAATATCTGGCGCAGAAAAGGCTGGAGAAAAGCGAACAGACCTATCGGACACTGGTCGAGACCTCGCCCGATGCCATTCTGCTGCTCGCCACCAATGGCCGCCTGCAGATGGCCAACCAGCAGGCACAGCAGCTTTTCGCCCTGGATATCCCGAGCGACCTCGGCACCCTCTCTTTCCGCAGCCTGTTGGCCGACGCGGAGGCCGAACTCGATTTCCTGGCGAATCCCGAGGAATTCGCCGGACTGATCGCACATCGGCAAATGCGCCTGCAAGACAAACATGGCGAGCCTTTCGACGGCGAACTGTCGCTGACTACGACCTGCGACAACCACGGCCGGGCGACCGGCAGCGTGCTTTTCGTCCGCGACGTCACCGAAAGCCTGCGTGCGGATCGCGAATTGCAAGCGCACCGCGACAACCTGGAACAGATGATCCATGAGCGTACCCTCGAGCTCGAATCGGCCCACGACAGCCTGAGCAAGATCATCGACGGCAGCCCGGTGCCGACCTTCGTACTCGATGCCGAACACGTCATCACACACTGGAACCAGGCCTGCGAGCGTATTTTCGGCGTCAGCGCAGACGAGATGATCGGTACCCGGGAACAGTGGCGCGGTTTCTACCCGTCGCCCGCGGCCGGTCATGGCCGACCTCGTACTTCTCGAAGGGCTGGCCGAAATCGAGCAACTCTACGCCGACCGTTATCGTCCCTCACCGCTGGTCAAGGGGGGCTACGAGGCCGAGGATTACTTCCCGAAGTTCGATCGCTGGCTGTATTTCACGGCAGCCCCGTTGCGTGATCGAAATGGCAAGCTGTTCGGTGCCATCGAAACCCTGCAGGACATCAGCGAACGCAAGAAGGCAGAAATCGCCCTGTCGGAAGCCAAGCTAATCGCCGAGCAAGCGGCCAACGCCAAGGCGGAATTCCTGGCCAACATGAGCCACGAGATCCGGACGCCGATGAACGCAGTGATCGGTCTCGCCCACCTGCTGCTGAAAACCGAGTTGTCCGGCAAGCAGCGCGACTATATCGAACGCATCCACGGTGCTGGCCAGATGTTGCTCGGCCTGATCAACGACATCCTCGATTTTTCCAAGATCGAAGCCGGGCGGATGCAGGTCGAACACACCGATTTCGTGCTCGACGACGTGCTGGACAAGGTGAGCACCGTCGTCATGCACCGCGCCCAGGAAAAAGGCCTGGAACTGCAGTACGTCGTCGAGCCCGACGTGCCGCAACGCCTGGTCGGGGACCCGCTGCGCCTGGCGCAGATCCTGATCAACCTGATCGGCAATGCAATCAAGTTCACGGCGCGCGGCTCGGTCACCGTATTTGTCCGCCGCAGCGGCGACGAACCCGGCCATGTCACCCTCGAATGCGATGTGCAGGACACGGGCATCGGTATGACGGCCGATCAACTCGCCACCCTCTTCCAGGCCTTCAGCCAGGCCGATACCTCGATCACCCGCAAATTCGGCGGCACCGGCCTCGGCCTGACCATCTGCAAGCGCCTGACCCAACTGATGGGCGGCGATATCCGGGCCGAGAGCCAGCCCGGCGCCGGCAGCACTTTCAGCTTTTCCGTACGCCTCGGCGTTACGGCAAGCGAGGATCTCACCCCGAGCGCCCCCTTCAAGCGGGCCCTGGTCGTGGATGACAACCCGCTCGCCCGCGCCATCCTGATCCGGCTGCTCGAAAAGCACGGTTTCCAATGCAGCGCTGCTGATTCTGGCGAGCAGGCGCAACGCCTGGTCGAGGAGAATGCCGGTCATCGCTTCGACATCGTCACCATCGACCTGAACATGCCGGGCATGAACGGCTATGAGTTGGGCGAACTCGTGCGTAGCGAGCTGGGCAAAGAACCGTTATTGGCCATGGTGACGGCTGCCGACACCTCAGACCTCGATTTCGAAATCGGGAAATCGCCCTTCGACGCCATCGTCAACAAACCAGTCACCGCCCAACAGATTGCACAATTGCTTGACGTGCGCACCAGCCGGCAAGCAACAGCGAGTAGCACGCCGGCCCCATTGGCCGGTCTGCGCATCCTGCTCGTCGAAGACATCCCGACCAATCAGCTGATCGCCTGCGAAATGCTCGAATCATTCGGCGCCACGGTCGACACGGCCAACAATGGTCTACATGCCCTGCGCAAGCTGCTCGACGAGTCCGCACCTTACGATATCGTACTGATGGATGTGCAAATGCCCGAAATGGACGGCCTCGAAGCCACCCGGCGTATCCGGGCGGCGGGCCGTCACCAACACTTGCCCATCGTTGCGATGACCGCTCATGCTTTCGATGAGGAGCGCCAGCGTTGCCTCGCCGCCGGCATGAACGACTTCGTCAGCAAACCCATCGATCCCGAACAGTTGCATCAAATGCTGCAACGCTGGCGGCCGAAAACAGAAAACACTGCCGCCCCTCTAGCCCAGGAGAAGAAAACCATGACCACACCGGAAGGATTGCCGGAACTGCCGGGCATCGATACCGCCCTCGGCATGAAACGGATGATGAACAAGGTCGCGCTTTACGAGAAGGTCTTGCGCGATTTCCACGCCCGTTTCGCCGACGAAGCAGCCCAGATTCGCACCACCTGGGAAGCCGGCGATTTCACGGCAGCCGAGCGGCGCGCTCACAGCACCAAGGGGCTGGCCGGCACCATCGGCGCCACCGCGCTGCAGGACGCGGCCCTGGCGCTCGAATATGCACTGAAAGAAGGTCAGGCGCCGGCCGAGATCTACGACCGCTTCGTCCAGGAACTGCGTACCGTCATCGACGGCATCGCCAAGGCCTTCGATATTCCGGCCTAAAATGCGGCCAGCGGCGGATGCTTAGAAAGCTTCCGCTGCCTCCCAGACTATGTAGGCATCCGGCCCCGACTGAGCCGTACGCTCGAGCATGTCGATCAAGGGCCAGGCCCGCTGGCTGAAGCCGACCTGAACCCCCTTGCGCTTACCGGTCGCCTCGTCGATTTCCTCTTCGTCGTCCTCGCTCGGTCGGGGTGCCCGCTGGGCTTCGGCGCGCAAAGCGGCGGCGGCCCGCGCCATTTCCGGCTGGGTGAAAGTACCGCGTGCCGTGGTTTCCTTGCCGATAGTCTGCAATAGCATGCGGGCGGTTTCGGCATACATCAGCACCTCCGCGGTTTCGCTCGAATCGAAACGGACTAGCATGAACTCTCCTGTCGTTTATTAGGCTCTGGTTGTCAGCCACCCACCCATCATGCAGAATGCACCAAAAAGGGGGGCGAATCGATGGAGACAAATATTAGCGCCAATCCCCTGGAAACAGGGGCCGACGAGCTTGAACGCTTCGCGCTGGAAGAGTGCGTCAAGCGCAAGCGCGTCGATCACAGCGTGCTGGCCATGGTCATGCCGGCCGGCCATTGCGACTTGGCGCTCAAGCTGGCGCGTGTCGGCGCTCGCGTCGTCGCCGGTGACAGCCTGAAATTCAAGAACAGCATCGAGGGCCGCGTGCTCGCCGCCGGCCTGAACGATGAGGTCATCTTCGCCGGTTACGAGTTGCCCGGCCTGCCGGACTCGCCGAACGGCGACTCCTTCGACCTGATCGTCATTCGCCGCGGCTTGTGCTCGATGCCTTACGACGAGGCCCGGCACGTTCTGCGCGAGTTGCTGCTCAAGCTGAAAATTGGCGGCAAACTCTACATCTCGGTACTCGGCCTGCACTCCGAACTGGGTACGGGATACGCCGATGGCGAGCGCACGGTCAACGAACGTTTCGCCAAGCTCGAGCCGGCCCTGGCCAAGAAATACGACATCCCGATGCCGGTCTGCCTGTACACCGAACGCAACCTGTTCATGCTGCTGCTCGAATCGGGTGCCAGCGTGCTGCGCACGCTGACCACCACCTACGGCAACGTCAAGGGCATTGCCGTGCGCGTCTGATGCGTCTGGGCATCGACCTCGGCGGCACCAAGATCGAAATCATCGCCCTCGCCGAGGATGGGCGGGTTTTGCTGCGCCAGCGGGCGCCCACGCCGCAGGGCGACTATCGGGCGACACTGGCAAGCATCAAGGGTCTGGTCGACGCGGCCGAATCCCAGCTCGGACAACGGGGCACCGTGGGTGTCGGCATCCCCGGCGCCGAGTCGCTGGCCACCGGCCTGATCAAGAATGCCAACTCCACCTGCCTGATCGGCCAGCCGCTACGCCATGACTTGTCGGTGCTGCTGCAACGCGAGGTCAGGTTGGCCAACGATGCCAACTGTTTCGCTCTCTCCGAAGCCGTGGACGGCAGCGGACAGGGAGCACAGATCGTCTTCGGCATCATTCTCGGTACCGGTGTCGGTGGTGGCATCGTGATCGACCGCAAGGTACTGGTCGGTGCCAACGCCATTGCCGGCGAATGGGGCCACAACCCGCTACCCTTGCCCGATGCCGATAACCTCCCCTTACCCGATTGCTATTGCGGTCGCCAAGGCTGCATCGAAAGCTATCTGTCCGGCCCCGCGCTGACAGCCGACCATCGGCGCCACAGCGGGCAGATGCTCGCCGCCGCCGAGATCGAGCGGCGTGCCGAGGCTGGCGACGCCGCTTGCGAAGCCACCTTGCAACGTTATGAAAAACGTCTCGGGCGCGCCCTGGCCGGCGTCATCAACCTGATCGACCCTGAGGTGATCGTCATTGGCGGCGGCCTCTCCAAGATGCCGCGCCTGTACCGCAATTTGCCCGACTGCTGCGGTGCACATGTCTTTTCGGACGTTTTTTGCACGAAATTCCTGCCACCGCAACATGGGGACTCCTCGGGGGTACGCGGCGCTGCCTGGCTGTGGGATTGATGGCACAATCGCCCAACCATGGCATCCATCGCACTCTTCATCGGCGGCATTCGGTCGCTCCCTGAATCCGGTCGCCCGACCGGCATGTACAAACAACCCGTCACCAGCCCCGTCGAACTTGGCCCCGAAGGCTTCATCGGTGACGAACAGGCCGACCGCCGCGTGCATGGCGGCCCCGAGAAAGCCGTGCACCTTTACCCAGCCCGCCATTACGCCGCACTCGCCGAACGCTTTCCCGACGCCGCACCGCTGTTGGTCCCCGGTAGCCTGGGCGAAAACCTGAGCACCGCCGACCTCGACGAGAACGACGTGAGGCTCGGCGACATCTGGCGCTTGGGCCAAGCCCGCCTGCAAGTCTGCCAACCCCGGAATCCCTGCTGGAAGATCGACGAGCGTTTCGCCAGCGACGGCATGGCAGCCTTCATCGCAGAACGGCAGATCACCGGCTGGTATTGGCGCGTGCTCGAAGGCGGCTGTGTGCAACCGTGCGACACACTGGAACTCGAATCCGCCAGTTCCAGCTTCACGCTGGCCGAGGCCATGCGTCTCTGGCACAGCCACCGGCCGCCGCTCGAACAGCTTTCCGCCCTGGCAGAGGCACCGGGCATTGCCTCCAGCTGGCAGCAAAAGATTCGCCAGCGCCTCGCCTGGCTGCAGGCCCATCCGCAAGAAGCGGATCAACGCCCGAAGGCGTTCCACGTGAAACCGGAGGTGCAATGAGCCCGCTTGAGGAACGTCAGCTCTGGCGCATGTTGGTCCTTCCTTTTGCCGCCGGTTATTTTCTGTCCTACCTGTTTCGCACGGTCAATGCCGTCATCGGACCGCAAATCGCCACGGAACTGGAATTGGGCGACAATGCCCTCGGCCTGCTGACCAGCACCTACTTCCTCGCCTTCGGTGCCGCCCAGTTGCCGCTTGGCATGTTGCTCGACCGCTTCGGCCCGCGCCGGGTAGAGGCTGCGCTGCTGGTCGTGGCCGCGTGCGGCGCCGCAGTCTTTGCGATGGCCGACGGCTTGGGCGGACTAGCCAGCGGCCGTGCCCTCATCGGATTGGGCGTTTCCGCCTGCCTGATGGCCTCGTTCAAGGCCTTCAGCCAATGGTTTCCGGTCGAACGCCATGCTTCGCTGACGGGCTGGATCATGGCTTCCGGCGGCCTCGGCGCGCTCGCCGCCGCCAAGCCGCTCGAACTGGCGCTCGGTTTTGCCGACTGGCGCGAGATCATGTTCGCGCTGGCCGCACTGACCTTGCTGGTTGCCGGATTGATCGGACGCAGCGTGCCCGACAAGCCGCTCGAGGGAGAAAAACACGGCTGGCAGGAACAACTGGCTGGCGTCGCCAGCATTTTCCGGAGTCGTCATTTCTGGCGCTATGCCCCGATGGGTTTCTGGTCCACCGGGGGTTTCATGGCGGTACAGGGGCTTTGGGCCTCGCGCTGGATGAGCGAGCTGGAACACTTGAGCAGCGGGGAAATCGCAGCCCGCCTGACGTGGATCAGCGGGGCGATGCTGGGCGGCTACCTGTTCATGGGAGTTTTTGCCGCCCTGCTCGGCCGGCGCGGCGTCAAGCTGGAAACGCTCTATCTCTCCGCCATGGTCCTCGGCCTGTTGTCCTTCGCCGGGATCGCCCTGCAACCAGGTCACGGCAGCACCTTGCTGTGGTCGCTGCTCGGCGCCTGTTTCTCGCTGTCTAACATCAGCTACTCGCTGGTCGCCCGCGCTTTTCCTCCGGCGCTTTCTGGTCGGGCCAACACGGCTTTCAATCTCTTCGTCTTCGCCGGGGCCTTTGGTTTGCAATGGGGCATCGGCGCCTTGGTCGATGCCCTGCGTGCTGGCGGACTGGCGACGGACGCTGCCTATCGCAGCGCCTTCATCGCCTTGTTATGCGGACAGTTGCTCGCCCTCGCCTGGTTGCTGTGGTCCGGCCGTCGGCGCTGACACGGCCAGGTCCACCTGCTGCATGAAGCCGACCTCGCCGCTTTCGCGCAGATAGACGCCGGCCGCTCGGATCTGGCCGAGCAGCTCGTTATCCCCGGTTTTTAGCGAAAACGGGGCGTGCACCGCTGCAGTGGCCAACGCGCCGATACCGCGTTCGCTCAGGCTCGCGTAACGCTCGCCGTTGGCCACGCCGAGTTGGCGGAATACCGGATCGGCCTCGTCGATCCAGCCGTTGCCGTCGCTGTCAAGCTTGGCCAGATCGGCAAAGCCGTTGCCGCTGGCGACCCCGAACAGTTCGCTGCCGTCGTCGGCCCGGCCATTGCCGTTGCGATCGAAGACCAGGTAGCCGCAGCCCTCGCCCAGCCGGGGAATGCGATCGACCTTGCCGTCGGCATCGAGGTCGAAGTCGACACGGTTTTCAGTCAGTTCGGCGCCGGTCCCGGCAAAATCGATGACCAGCGGATCGTTCAGCCGATACGTACCGCTCGCACTGCCCGACAGGGTCTGCGTGTACTCGCGCTGCATGGCGAGCGAACAGTCGAAGGTAATCTGCCGGCCGTCGCAAGTCCGCACGAAACCGCTGGCGCAGATATTGGTCGATTCCGTTTCCTCGATGGTCGTGCACCATTCGGTCTGCCAGCTGACCTCCCGAACGCGTCCCGCCGTCGGCAATTCCGTTTCGGTCGGCGGCGCCGCGCCATCGGCGGCAGGATTTTCCTCGCATTTCTTGCCGTCAATGGCCGCCAGGATTGCCGCCACCAAATGGTCCAGCAAGCGTTGAACGCGTCGGCGCAGCTCTTCTGAACGGTCCGGTTCGCTCGCCGCAACGCCGGCGAAAACCTGGCGGAAGCTCAGTGTCTGCTCGACTTCGGTGGTTTGGCGCTTGCTCGCCTCATGTTGTGCCTGCAGGCACAGTTCGGCCGATTCGATTTTCATGCTCGTCTCCTGCGGTTGTTCGGGCAGCGAACACTGCAAGGGACGTGCCGGTCAGAACTCGAGCGGATCGACCTCGATGTGCCAACGCAATTTCGACGGAGCCTTGAGCTGCTCGATGGCCTCGCGCCAGCACGGCAGGAAGGCCTGCAGGGCGGGGCGTGACGGCGATTCAACCACCAGCTGGCCGCGCTCCAGGTTGGCCAGGCGGGCCATCTTCATCGGCACCGGATCGAAGACCAGAACGGCATCGTGCTCCAGTGTCACCGGCAAGGCGGCGGCAGCCTTCAGAAAATCGATGGCCATCGCCATCTCCGGCGCCTCGGCGCGCAGTACCGCCTGGAAGGTATAGGGCGGGAAGCCGGCCTGCTCGCGCTCCTTCAACTGCTGTGTGGCGAAGCCGGGGTAGTCGTGGGCCCGCACGGCGGAGAACAGCGGGTTATCCGGATACTGCGTCTGGATCAGCACTTCGCCCTTCAGCTCGGCCCGTCCGGCCCGCCCGGCGACCTGCATCAACTGCGCGAACAGTCGCTCCGGCGCACGCCAGTCGGCGGCAAACAAGGCCGAGTCGGCGCCAAGCACACCGACCAGCGTCAGCTTGGGGAAATCGTGGCCCTTGGCCAGCATCTGCGTGCCAACCAGAATGTCAGCCTCACCGGCGTGGATACGCTCCAGCACGGTCTCCCACTGCTTGCGGCTTTTCACCGAATCGCGGTCGACGCGCAACACGCGCGCCTCGGGGAAACGCTGCTGCACCCAGGCCTCCAGCCGTTGCGTGCCGCGCCCGAACGGGTGGATATCCTGGTTGCCGCAGGTCGGGCAAGCCTTCGGTACGCGATGCTCGAAGCCGCAGTGATGGCAGCGCAGGCGCTGGTCGGCCAGATGCAGCACCATGTTGGCGGCGCAGCGCCGGCAGCGCGACACCCAGCCGCAAGCCGGGCAGGCCAGCACCGGCGCGTAGCCGCGCCGATTGAGAAAGACCAGGCTCTGCTCGCCACGCTCCAGTCGAGCGGCGATCGCCGCCGCCAGCGGTTCGCTGACGCCCTCCTGCAGCACCATTTTTCGCGTATCGAGCACGTGCACCGCAGGTAGGGTCGCTTCCGGGTTCGCCCGCTCCGTCAGCAATAGCTGGCGGTAGCGTTTGTTCTGCGCATTGGCCCAGGTTTCCAGCGACGGCGTCGCCGAACCAAGGACGATGGGAATACCTAGTTGATGGGCGCGGAACACCGCCACATCGCGCGCCGAATAACGCATGCCGTCCTGCTGCTTGAAGGACGGATCGTGCTCCTCATCGACGACAATGAGGCCGAGACGCGGCAGCGGGGTAAACACGGCAAGGCGAGTGCCAAGCACGATGGACGCTTCGCCAGCGAAAGCTGCCCGCCAGTTGCGCTCGCGCGCGGCCTCGGCCAACTCGCTATGCAGGGAAACCACTTTCTCACTAGGAAAGCGTGCGCTCACTCGCGTCTCGAGCTGTGGCGTAAGGTTGATTTCCGGCACCAGAACGAGCGCTTGTCTGCCGCTGGCCAGTGCCCGCTCGATCAGGCGCAGATAAACCTCGGTTTTGCCGCTGCCGGTCACCCCGAACAGCAGGTTGGCCGAAAATCCCTCGCCGGGGACAGCAGCAATTGCCTGTGCCTGCTGCTCGGTCAGCGGCGGCGGAGAAACGGCCGATGGCGAGCGCCCGGCCCTGCCCTTGCGCCGCTCCGGCACCACCAGACGCTTTAGACCGGCCGGCAGGGCCTGCAACAATACTTCGCCGGGTGCCGCCTGGTAATAAGTGGCGGCAAACTCACAGAGTGCAAAGAAATCCGCTGGCAGGGGCGGCAGGTCGCGCAGGATTTCACCGGCGGTTTTCAGTTGCTCCAGCGGCCATTCACTGGTCTCGGCCACCTCGGCGATCAAGCCGATCTTCTCGCCTCGTCCAAAAGGCACCCGGACACGCAATCCGACATCGTTCGTCGTCGCTTCCGCAGAAACGTATTCGAACAGGCGGTGCAGCGGCAAATCGAGAGCAACGCGCAAAACGGGCATAAATTTGCCGGAACGAGCCGTTTTTTCTCCAGAAATTGGCCGAAAACCAGCCGGAAATTAACGTTTTTTCACTTGTCCACAAAAACTGTGGATAACTTTGTGGATTTATCTTGGTCAATGCCGCTAAGTCGGCGTCGTGTAAGGATTTTGTTACTTTGCCGAAATATTCAGCGAAACAGAAATCCTTTTATTTTCAGCAACTTGAATTAATTCCACCCTGTCAAGCGCATTCGGTGGATTTTTTCAGGTGGGATGCCCGAACTCTGTGCATAAGTCGAGCTAACCCACCTGCTTATGATGCTTACTTTCGTAATAGACGGCTATGGCTGTGTACGGTTTCGACCAGTGCCGTCACATTATCGGGCGGCGTAAATTGCGAAATGCCGTGGCCCAGATTGAAGACGTGACCGGTATTGCCGGCACCGTAGCTGTCGAGCACCTTCCTGGCTTCGGCAGCCACAACTTCCGGCGTGGCGAACAGTACGTTCGGGTCGAGATTGCCCTGCAGTGCAACCTTGTCGCCAACGCGGCGACGCGCTTCGCCGATGTCGATGGTCCAATCCAGGCCAACACCGTCGCAACCGATGGCAGCGATTTTTTCCAGCCACAAGCCACCGTTCTTGGTAAATACGATGCTCGGAATGCGCTGGCCGTCCTTTTCCTTTTTCAGGCCGGCAACGATGCGCTGCATGTATTGCAGCGAGAACTCCTGGTAGGCCGCGTTCGACAGCGAACCGCCCCAGGTATCGAAAATCATCACGGCCTGGGCACCGGAATCGATCTGGGCATTCAGGTAATTGGTCACCGCATCGGCCGTGACCGACAGGATGCGATGCAGCAGATCCGGGCGGCTGTAGAGCATGCCCTTGATGTGACGGAAATCGCTCGAACCCTGCCCTTCGACCATGTAGCAGGCCAGCGTGTAGGGGCTGCCGGAGAAGCCGATCAGCGGCACTGAGTTGTCCAGGGCGCGGCGGATCTCGGACACCGCATCCATCACGTAGCCGAGGTGATCGTAGGGGTCGGGCGCGGTCAGATCGTTGATTGCCCATTCTTCGCGCAGCGGGCGCTCGAAGCGCGGGCCTTCGCCTTCGGCGAAATAGAGGCCGAGGCCCATCGCATCCGGCACGGTCAGGATGTCGGAGAACAGGATGGCAGCATCGAGGTCATAACGCGCCAGCGGCTGCAGGGTCACTTCGCAGGCCAGGGTCGGCGACTTGCACAGGTTCAGGAAATTGCCGGCCCGTTTGCGCGTTTCGCAATACTCGGGCAGGTAGCGGCCCGCCTGGCGCATCAGCCAGAGCGGGGTGTAGTCGGTCGGCTCCTTGAGCAGGGCACGCAGGAAGGTATCGTTCTTGGGTCGGCTCACAATGGGCTCCGCCTGTGAAAGTCGAAAAGCGGGATTATCCCGCTTTCCCGCCTTCCGGTCACTTCCACCTTTGGCAGGAGGTGTTCCCCCGCCCCGGCAAGCCTTATTCCTCGGAGCGTTTTCCCAGCTTGACGTCGAGCTGCTTGAGCTTGCGGTACAAGTGGGTACGTTCCAGCCCGGAACGCTCGGCCAGCTTGGTCATGTTGCCGCCCTCCAAGCGCAGGTGATGCTCGAAATAGAGCTTTTCGAAAGCATCGCGCGCTTCGCGCAAGGGTTGGTCGAGCAAAGGCAACAGCGAGGCCACCTCCGACGATGCCGGCGATTCCTTGGGCATGACCCGGCTGACATCCTCCGCCGATATTTCCTCGTCGAGCGAGGTCAGCGCCAAGTTGCGGATCAGACAATAGAGTTCGCTCCAACTCGTTTCGTCAGTATTCTTCCAGGGCAGGGTGCGCAAGGCATTCAAGGCACCGGTGGAAAAACGGCGGGCCGGCACTTCACCGCGCTCGACGAAATTGGTCAGCAGCAGGCCGGCGATCTCGGGCAGGTCGTCGGCATGTCCAGCCAGCGGCGGCAAGGACACCCAAACCTCGCCGATGCGGGCGAGCAACTTGCTGTCCCACCCGTTCTCGGCCAGGGTACTCATCGGCGTGCGGCAACCCATGACCAGTTGCAAATGCAGTCGTTCCAGACGTTCAATTGCGAACGCGAGGTTCATCTGCTGCATCTTGCCCAGTGTGGCCAGATCTGGCACGAAAAGTACGCCGCCGCTGTGCTTCTCGAGTACCTCTTGGGTCAGCGCACTGCCTACCGACGACAGATCGAGCCAGGGCGTGCGCGGCGCATGCAGAGTACGGGCGCAAATCTCGGCCATTCCACCGGTTGCACCCTTGATCAGCAATACTGGCGACTTTGCAGCCGCCTGCTCGAGACGACGCTTAAACTCCTTGACGAAAGGCGAACGAGCGAAGGCTTCCAGGCTCAACGGCGGACGCTGCGGCAGCGCGTCGTGCTTGAGTGCCTTCTGCACTGTCGACAACAACTTCTGCAGCGCAATCGGTTTTTCCAGGAAATCGAAGGCCCCGAAACGCGTCGCCTCGACCGCGGTATCGATCGTGCCATGGCCGGACATCATGACCACCGGCATGGTCAGATGGCCAGCGACATGCCACTCCTTGAGCAAGGTGATGCCATCCGTGTCCGGCATCCAGATATCGAGCAGAACGAGATCCGGCCTCAATTCTTGACGAACCTGCCGGGCAGCCCCGGCATTCTCGGCCAGCCGCACGTCGTAGCCCTCGTCCATCAGGATTTCCGACAGCAGTTCGCGGATGCCGACCTCGTCATCAACGACCAGAATGATTGCCATTTTTGGCTTCCTCCTCTTTCACCAGGGGCAGACGAATATCGATTCGTGCGCCGCCCTCCGGTGCATTGCTTATCTCTATGGTACCCGAGTGTTCCTCGACGATCTTCTTGACGATCGGCAGACCCAGCCCGGTGCCCCGCGCCTTGGTCGTGACATAGGGTTCGAATACGCGCGGCAGTATTTCGACCGGAAATCCCGGCCCGTTATCGGTAATCAATAGACGGGCGTGTTTACCCAGCACCTCGGTGGAAATTCGCAACAGCGGTGCTTCCTTGCCCTCCAGTGCGTCTTCGCCATTGCGCAGCAGATTGTGGATGACTTGGCGCAGTTGAGTGGCGTCGCCAAGAACCTGCGGCAAGTTGGCCGCGAGATTGACTTCGATACGAGCCGACGAACTCTCGTACAGACCGAGCACTTCGCCGATCAGGTCGTTCAGGTCGAGCGGCGACACCTCAGGTGCAGGCAAACGGGCATAGTCACGGAAATCGTCGACCATGCGTTTCATGGCCTGCACCTGATTGATGATGGTTTGCGTGCCCCGTGCCAGCATGTCGGCATCGCCGTTGACCAGCTTGTCGGCCAGCTTGAATTGAAGGCGCTCGGCCGACAACTGTATCGGCGTCAACGGATTTTTGATCTCGTGGGCCAGGCGGCGTGCCACCTCACCCCAGGCTGCACTGCGCTGGGCCGCGATCAGGCGCGTCACGTCATCGAACACCACCACATCGCCCCCGCCGCTGGCTTCAGGCAGGCGCGAACCACGCAACAACAGCACCTGCGGCATGCCGTTCGGGCGCTCCAACTCGAGCTGCGCTTGCCACTCCGATTCCTCGGCCGTGGCGAAATGCTGACGAATGAATTCCCCCAGGGCATGCTGACGCGGCCACTCTTCGGCCGCTACGCCGACCAGCCCTTGAAAATCGTCGTTCAGGATATTCAGCGCCCCTTCGTTGACCGTACGTAGCATGAAGCGCCGGTCGAAGACCAATACCCCAGCCGACAGATTGGCCAGGATGGATTCGAGATAGCCGCGCGCCGACTCCAGTTCACTGCGATGCCGTTCCGTTTCGCGCCGGGCATCATCGAGCTGGCGAGTCATGCGGTTGAACGACTGGGTCAGGACGCCCAACTCGTCGCCGCTGTAGATCGCCTGGCGGGGTGAAAAGTCGCCCTGGGCTACCGCCTGCGTCCCTTCGGCCAGAATGTAGAGCGGCGCGGCCAAGCGGCGGGCCATCAGGTAAGCCAGGGCAAAGGCCGCGAACAAAGCGACCAGCACGGTCAGGGTCAGGGTCAGGGCGTAGATACGGGTCAGGCCCTGGCGCGCCAGTTGCAACTCCTGGTAGTCGCGATAGACATCCTGGACGGAATCGGCATCCTGCGCCAACACCGCCGGCACGCTTTGGGTGACCTGCAGGATACGCGGCTCTTCGAAAACCTCGCGCGATGCAACAGGCACGAGGACGCGCAGGTAGAGCTTGTCGCCCTCTCCTTCGACCGTGCTGACCGCCCGCTGGTTGCGGGCCTGCTTCAACCTGGCCTGGTCGGGAAGATCGGGCAGCAAGGAGCCCAACTCACCGGTCGCACTCGACAACAGTTGACCGCCGACCGAGAACAAGGCGACCGAAACGACGCCCTTCTCTTCGCGCAGGCGCAACAAGGCGGAGCGACGGGACGACTCCTGAATGTCGGAGAGCTCCAGCGCCATGCTGCGACTCTTCTCGGTCAGGTCGGCCAGCATCGCATCGAGGGCCGAGCGGCCGAGGTGTAGACCCGATTCCAACGCCTTCTCGACGCGCACATCGAACCAGCTCTCGATGGAACGTGTCACGAACTGGACCGACACGCCATAGACCAGCGCGCCGGGCAGCACGGCGATGACACCGAACATCAGCATCAGGCGCAGCTTCAGACGAGCGCCGAACACCTGTGCCTGGTAATCGCGCCACAGCGAACGCAATTGCCAGCCGACCAGCCCGAGCATGGCCAGGGCAAGAACGACGTTGAGGGCGATCAACAGCGGGTAATTTCGGGAAAAAATGACGGTATCCGCCGCCGTGGACATCAGCAGCAGGAACCACAGGATTCCACCGATTGCCGCGGCAAAGGCGCCGCCGGCTGCCAGGAAGCGCTTCATTTGGCCTCCTGCACGGGTGGCAAGGTCAGTTGCCAGATCTTCCAATCCGAACTCAGGCTCCAATCCTTGTTGCCGAGTGCAGAAATCTGAAAAGGCCGCGGTAGTTGGGTGATATCCAAGCGCAGCCGCAATGCCGCCTGCGCACTTTCGCCCGGTCGTAATGAACGATCGCCGCGTTCCAGAACGGTCCAGTTACGCAGGCGCGAAAGCACGGCCAGGGCGTCGGACAAGGTGGTGAAGGATTGATGCAGGCCGCCAGTGGACAAGCGATATTGTCGGGTCAGCGCATGATAGGACAAGCTGAAAACCTGGCTGCGGCTGACCAGTTTTTCGTCGAACCAGTACCAGCGACCGCGGGTCATTTCGAAATCGGCGACGAAATAGAGGACAACCCCCTTGCTGACCGCTTCTTCGAGTCGGCTGTTCAGTTCGAAACGGAAATCGGCGGATAGCGCATAGCCGTCTTCGCTCGCCTGCACCTGTGGATTGACAATCTCGATTTCGGCCGCCCAGGCCACGAGTGGCAGGAAAAGCGCCAGCAATAACCAGCGCCGCAGGCGCTCAGGCACGCTTGTCGAGAAGGCAGTAGAAGAAGCCATCGTGTTCGGCATTGGGCAGAAGCTGTTCTTCATGACGGCGGCTGGCATCCGCCTGACGCTGGAGGAATTGCTCGATCTGCTCGCGATTCTCGGTCGGGAAAACCGAGCATGTCGCGTAAAGCAGTGTACCCCCGGGACGCAAGACCTGCCACAGGGCATCGAGAATTCGCCGCTGCGTCGCAGCAAAGCTGGCGATATCCTCGGGACGGCGCAACCACTTGGCGTCCGGATTGCGGCGGACGACACCACTCGCCGAGCAGGGAACATCGGCCAGAATGGCATCGAAGTGACGGCCGTCCCACCAGCTTTCCAGTTTCGCGCAATCGGCCACCTTGATTTCTGCGGCCAAGCCGAGGCGCCCGAGGTTCTCTTCGATGCGCCGGCAGCGGCTGGGCTTGAGGTCGAGAGCCAGCAGATCGAGATCCTGGCGTTCGAGCAAATGCGCCGTTTTTCCGCCCGGCGCCGCACAGGCGTCGAGCACGCGGGCGCCGGACGGCGGATCAAGCAATTCCGCCGCCAGTTGAGCACCTGGGTCCTGTACGGACAGCCAACCCTCGTCGAAGCCCGGCAGGCGATCCACCGGCAGCGGCTTGTCCAGCACGATACCGTCCCGACCCCAGGCTCGGCCGCCAATGCCTTCCTGCTGCAGGCGTTGCAGATATTCATCGCGGCCGGTCCGGCGGCAGTTCACGCGCAGGGCCATTGGCGGCGGGCTATTGCCGGCCTCGACGATGCCCTGCCATTCGTTCGGATGCGCCTTTTGCAGTTGTTCCAGCCACCAGGCCGGATGCTGTCCGGCCGCCACCGGGTCACGCTGAGCCGCTGCGGTCAATTCCGCCTGGCGACGCAGGAAGTTGCGCAGCACGGCATTGACCAGCCCGCGAAAACGACCGCGCGCCAATTCCCCCGCTGCCACGACCGCCTGATCGACCACCGTATGGGTAGCATCCGGCCGTGTTTCAAGACGATAGAGCGCGACCAGCAGCA
Source organism: Azonexus sp. (assembly GCA_041904995.1). Classification (GTDB taxonomy): domain Bacteria; phylum Pseudomonadota; class Gammaproteobacteria; order Burkholderiales; family Rhodocyclaceae; genus Azonexus. The sequence continues at coordinate 18,633 of JAYRMB010000003.1, read as the reverse complement.
GCGCATGCACCTCGACATCGGCCAGGGGTTTATCGAGCAAAGCCGCCAGAAAGAAATCGCCCCGGCCGTATTGGCGCAGGCTGCCGTAGACGAGATCCTGCACCGCCGGGCGGGCCTGGCTATCGACGCGGGCCAACATGCCGTCGGCCAGGCTCTGGCCGGCAAAAACGGCCGCATCGATGCGTGCGGCCTGGAGCAAGGCATAAGCCAGCGAGGTGTGGGGCAATCTGGACATAGGCCGCGATTATCGCACGCGGCATAATGCCTTATGCGCCGAATCCTTATCGCTCTGCTCTTTCTCGCCGCCACCTCGCCCGCTTGGGCCTGGAATGCGGCCGGCCATCGGCTGGTCGCGATCATCGCCTGGGAGCAGATGTCACCCCCGGCCCGCGACTTCGTCACTACTGCGCTGGCCCGCCATCCCGACTACGAACGTTGGCGGCAACGTGCGCGCAGCGACGAGGCCAGCCAAATTTTTGCCGAAGCCTCGACCTGGCCCGACGACATCCGTAACGATCCGCGCTTTCACGACGACGAGGAGCTTGACGAACCCGCGGCCGGATTTCCCGACAGCACTCGCCACAAGGACTGGCACTATGTGGATCTCGACGCCGATGGCCGAGTCGTGAGCGGACAACTAACCAGCCAACTGAAGCGCATCAGCCGACTGCTGCGGTGCACTGGCCAAAAACGGGAAATTTCATACCACCTGCCCTGGCTGCTTCACCTGGTCGCCGACATCCATCAACCGCTGCATGTGGGCCGACATGGCGACGAAGGCGGCAATGCCGTGGAAATCGAAAATCCGTTCAATGGCCGGCTGCCCTTCACCAATGTGCATACCTATTGGGACGATCTGCCCGGCCCGCCCTGGTTGCGCGGCAAACGGCTGCAGGCAGCGGCCGAGCAGATCATCGAGCGCCAGCCAAAGCCGCCTCAAAAGGACGTCGACGCCTGGGCCAGCGAGAGCCACGCGCTGTTGCCCGATGCCTATCCGACGCAAGCGGGCAGCCTGCTGCCGACAGTCAACGAGGTCTTCCACAAAAATGCCCGCCAACTCGCCGAACAACGCATCGCCGCCGCCGGGTATCGCCTCGGCAAATTACTAGATAACGCCTTGCGGGGATGCGTTTCACGTGAAACCCAATAAAATGACGTCATGCAAGGCCTGCACCTGATCGCTGATCTCTACGACTGCCGAGGCCCCGCCGCGCTGATGCTCGATGCGGCGCGGCTGGAGGTCTATTGCGTCGATGCCTGCCGACGGCATGGACTGACCGTCGTCGGTCAGCTCTTCCACCCATTCCGCGACGAGCATGGCCAGGGTGCCGGCGTCACCGGCACGGTCGTGCTGGCCGAATCGCATCTGGCCATCCATACCTGGCCGGAAATCGGCGCCGTGACGCTCGATGTTTACGTATGCAATTTTTCCTGCGACAACAGTCAGCGCGCCGAAGCGCTTTTCGCTGAAGTCACGCAAGCCTTCGTGCCGGCGAAAATCGAACGGAATGCCGTTCGCCGCGGCCAACTCGCGGCGAGTTGATCAACCCCAGCCGCCGCGCGCCATGGTGCGCAGACGGGCGATCCGCTCCTCGGTCGGCGGGTGAGTCGAGAACAGGCTGCGCAGGCCGCCGCCCGACAAGGGGTTCAGGATCATCATCTGCGCCGTTTCCGGATGCGCCTCCGCGGCCGCCAGTGGAATTCGCCCCTCGGCATACATCTGGATCTTGCCCAGGGCATCGGCCAGCGCCTGCGGATCGCCGCTGATCTCCGCGCCGCCGCGGTCCGCCTCAAATTCGCGCGCCCGCGAAATCGCCATCTGGATCAGACTGGCCGCCAGCGGGGCCAGGAATGCGACCAGAATGCCGGCCAACGGATTGACCGGCCGCCCCTCTTCATCCCGCCCACCGAAGAACATGGCGAAATTGGCCAGGGCGGAGATGGCACCCGCCATGGTCGCGGATATGGTCGAAATCAGGATGTCGCGATGTGCCACGTGCGCCAATTCATGCGCCATGACACCGCGCATCTCGCGCGCCGACAGCAGTTGTAGGATGCCGGTCGTCGCCGCCACCGCGGCATGCTCCGGGTTACGGCCGGTGGCAAAGGCATTCGGTTGCATCTCGTCGATGATGTACACCTTGGGCATCGGCAAACCGGCACGCTGCGCCAGATCGCGCACCATGGCATAAAACTGCGGTGCGCTGGTCTCATCCACCTGCTGCGCGTTGTACATGCGCAAAACCATCTGATCCGAGAACCAATAGGAAAAGAGGTTCATCGCGCCGCCGAAAACCAGCGCCAGCAACATGCCGCTCTTGCCACCAAGCATGCCGCCAACCACAGCGAACAACGCCATGATCGCAGCCATCAACATTGCCGTCTTGACCCAATTGAACATCGCCAAGCTCCTTCTGGCTATTCTGGATGCCGGTTAACTGTGGGTGTTCAGGCCGATATCAAGCAGGTAGATCGAAACGGTCGCCAACCTGTAGAGGATGCCCAGCCAGGAACTGCTGCACCGGCAAACGCTTGCCGCCCGCCTTCTGCAGCTCGGAAAGCGCAAGCGCCCCCTCGCCACAGGCGACGACAACCGCATGCTTGTCCAGCGCCAGAATCTTCCCCGGCTCGCCTTTGCCTTCCACCGGTTTTGCAACCCACACCTTGACCACAGCACCGCCGAATGAGGCTTGGCCACCCGGAAAAGGATTGAAAGCGCGAATGTGGCGATCCAGCTCCGCCGAGCTACGGCACCAATCGATCACCGCTTCGGCTTTCTCGATCTTGTGGGCGTAGGTCACCCCATCGACCGGCTGAGGCTGGGCCGGCAAGGGCAAACCTGCCAGCGCCTGCACGACCAGTTCGCCACCCAGCGCTGCCAGTCGGTCGTGTAAGGTCGCGGTCGTATCGCCGGATTCGATCGGAAACGCGCCACGCAACAATACCGGCCCGGTATCCAGGCCAGCTTCCATCTGCATGATGCACACGCCGGTTTCATGATCGCCCGCCAGCAAGGCACGCTGGATCGGTGCCGCACCACGCCAACGCGGCAACAACGAGGCATGGATATTGATGCAACCGAAGCGCGGCAGATCGAGTACCGCTTGCGGCAGGATCAACCCATAGGCGGCCACGACCATCACTTCAGCGCCGACAGCGGCGACTCGGGCTTGCGCTTCGGCGTCTTTCAACGTGGTCGGCTGAAAAACCTCAATCCCGTGCCCCAAGGCCAGCTTCTTGACCGGCGAAGGCTGCAAGGACATGCCCCGCCCGGCTGGACGATCCGGCTGGGTCAAGACCATGGCCACTTCGTGCCCGGCCGCGATGATGGACGCCAACGCCTGGGCGGCAAACTCCGGCGTTCCGGCAAAAATCAGTTTCATGCGGTAACGCGCGCCTGTTTGGCCAGCTTGCTCTTGATCCGGCTCTGTTTCAGTTGCGACAGGTGATCGACGAACACCTTGCCGTTCAAATGATCGATTTCGTGCTGTATACATACAGCCAGCAGGCCATCGGCCTCCAGCACCTGTTCCTTGCCGTCGAGGTCGAGATAGCGCACCTTCACCTGCTCGGCACGTTCGACCTTGTCGTAGATACCCGGCACCGACAGGCAGCCCTCTTCGCCCAGTTGCGCGCCGACACATTGTTCGATCACCGGATTGACGAAGGCGCGCAACTGGTTTTTCTCTTCCGAAATGTCGATGACCACGACGCGTTTATGCACATCGACCTGCGTCGCCGCCAAGCCGATACCGGGCGCCTCGTACATGGTTTCCGCCATGTCGGCGACCAGGCGAAGGATGTTGTCGTCGATTTTTGCCACAGGAGCCGCCACTTTTTTCAGGCGGGGATCGGGAAAACGCAGAATGGGTAGAAGAGCCATATTGAAATTGGATTAAAAGCTTGCTCGCTTAGGTTATTACGTGCAGAATCTAAAGCAGTTTGGGAAATATGAACACCAAATGTTCCGGCTCAAATAAGACAATCGCCGGATCAGCATGTTCCTTCCGCACGTGAGGTTACGATTATGGTTCGCATTATATCTGCGCTCATCCTGGCCGTGACGGCCTCCTGCGCACTCGCCGCCGAGCCGCTGCAGCTCGTCGACACCCCCCCCGACCGCCACGTGGTGGTCAAAGGCGATACGCTTTGGGGTATCTCCGGAAAATTCCTGAAGCAGCCGTGGCGCTGGCCGGAAATCTGGCGCATGAACAAAGACCAGATCAAGAATCCGCACCTGATTTATCCGGGTGATGTCGTCATGCTCGACCTGTCCGGCGGCACGCCTCGCCTGCGTATTGGCAAGGCAATGAACGACAAGCTGCAACCGCAGGTGCATAGCACACCGGTTCAAAAGGTTATTTCCAGCATTCCGCCGAATGTTATTGAGCCCTTCCTGTCCCAGCCACTGATCGTCGAGGACAAGGAGCAAAATGAGGCCATTCGGATTGTTGCAACTCAGGAAGACCGCATGCTGGTCGGCACCGCCGACTCTTTCTACGCATCGGGCATTCCGGATGCCAGCGTTATCAAATGGCAGGTTTTCCGTCCGGCCAAACCCTTGAAAGACCCGGAAACGGGCAAAGTCATTGCCCACGAAGCCTATTTCCTTGGCAATGCAAACCTGACCAAACCTGGTGAGCCTGCCAGCCTGCGTGTGACGACGGCCAAGGAAGAAATGCGCCGCGGCGATTACCTGTTGCCCGCCCCGCCACCGCAGATCATCAACTACGTTCCGCATCGCGCCGAGCAGGAAATTGCTGCTCGTATCGTTTCGATCTATGGCGGAATCAACGAAGGTGGTCCCAATTCGGTTATTTCGCTAAACCGCGGCAGCAATCACGGCATCGAAATCGGCCATGTAGTGGCGCTCTATCGCAACCGCGTGTCGGTCGACGTCAACGATAATGGCAAGCGTACCGAAACCCCGGTTCCCGAAGAACGCTACGGTTTGGCCTTCGTTTTCCGCGTCTTCAACAACATCTCCTACGCACTGGTAATGGATGCCTCGCGTCAGGTCATTGTCGGCGACTCAGCACGCAACCCATGATTCAACCCAAAGGGTTGGCCGCCTGGTTGCGGCTGACCCTGATCCCCGAAGTCGGCGGCGAGACGCAGAGAAAGCTTCTCGCCGCTTTCGGTTTACCGGAGGCGATTTTCGCTGCCGGCAGACTGGAAGTCCGGAGTGTCATCGGCAGTCGAGCTGATCTGCTGTTCGACTTCAACGCTACCGATGCAATCGATGCGGCCCTGCGCTGGCAGGAACATCCTGAACAACACATCGTCACTTTGGCCGATGAGGCTTATCCGCAATCGTTGCTACAGGCTAGCGACCCGCCGACCTTGCTCTATGTTCGCGGCCGGATCGAACTACTAAAGCGTCCATCGCTGGCTATCGTTGGCAGCCGCAACCCGACACCGCAAGGACTCAAGACAGCGGAAAGCTTCGCCCGAAACCTGGCAGCACAAAACCTCTGCATCGTCAGCGGTCTGGCGCTGGGTATTGATGCGGCAGCCCATCGCGGCGCCCTCGCTGCAGAAGGGGAAACGATAGCCGTCATCGGCACCGGCACCGATCGCATCTACCCCGCCCGCAATAAAGAATTGGCGATCGCAATCGCCGAACACGGAGCCATCGTTTCTGAGTTTCCGCTAGGTACACCACCTCTGGCATCGAATTTCCCGCGGCGTAACCGCATCATTTCCGGGCTGTCGCGCGGGGTGCTGGTGGTTGAAGCGGCTCCGGAAAGCGGCTCCTTGATCACTGCCCGCCTGGCCGCAGAACAAGGCCGTGAGGTGTTCGCCATTCCCGGCTCGATCCACTCGCCCATGTCGCGCGGTTGTCACAAGCTGATCAAGCAGGGTGCCAAGCTGGTAGAAACGGCGGAGGATATTCTCGAAGAGCTTGGTGGCAATGCAACACTGCAAACACCCGAAGAAACATCGGGAACCGCCTCAGAAGATCCAATTTTGAGTGCCTTGGGACACGGCCCTTGCAGTCTCGATGAACTGGCCGAAAGAACCGGCCTGAGTGCCGACCAATTGTTGCCGGAGCTCCTGACCCTGGAGCTTGAAGGACTGATCGCCACACTTCCGGGAAACCGCTTTCAACGCCTCGGATAAAACTGGCTCTATTAGCGATAGCTTGCCAAGCCGCGCGCCGGACACTTATCATGCCCCGGCATTCATCAGGCAGACCCCATGACCAAGAAGCTGATCATCGCCGAAAAACCCTCCGTCGCCGCCGACATCGCCAAGGCGCTGGGCGGGTTCACCAAGCACGACGACTATTTCGAAAGCGACGATTACGTCCTCTCGTCGGCTATCGGCCATTTGTTGGAATTGGCCTGCCCCGAGGAATTCGAAGTCAAACGTGGTAAATGGTCCTTCGCCCATCTGCCGGTGATTCCGCCGCACTTCGCGTTGTCGCCCATCGAAAAGACCCAGTCGCGCCTCAAGCTGCTGACCAAGCTGATCAAGCGCAAGGATGTCGAAGGGCTGGTTAACGGCTGCGACGCGGGACGCGAAGGTGAACTGATCTTCAATTACATCGCGCAAAGCACCGGCACCAAGAAGCCCGTGCAACGTCTGTGGCTGCAATCGATGACGCAGCAGGCCATTCGCGATGGCTTCGCGCATCTGCGCGCCGGCTACGAGATGCAGGGTCTGGCCGATGCCGCCGTCTGCCGTTCCGAATCCGACTGGCTGGTCGGCATCAACGGCACGCGGGCTATGACCGCCTTCAATTCGAAAACCGGCGGTTTCCACTTGACCACCGTTGGCCGCGTGCAAACGCCGACGCTGGCCATCGTCGTCGAGCGTGAAAAGAAGATTCGCGAATTCAAGCCGCGTGACTACTGGGAAGTCGAAGCCAGCTTCCTGACTCGCCAAGGCGAGTACACCGGCAAGTGGTTCGACGAAGGTTTCAAGGGCAAGGAAGACGACGAACACGCCCGTGCCGATCGTTTGTGGGAAGAAAAGCGCGCCGAGGCGATCCGCGCTGCGACCCTCGGCAAGCTGGGCACGGTCACCGAAGAATCCAAGCCGGAAACCCGCCTGTCACCACTGCTCTTCGACTTGACCAGTCTGCAGCGCGAAGCCAACAGTCGTTTCGGTTTCTCGGCCAAAACCACACTCGGTCTGGCCCAGGCGCTGTACGAAAAGCACAAGGTCCTGACCTATCCGCGTACCGATTCGCGCTGCCTGCCAGAGGATTACCTGGCCACGGTCAAACAGACCATGACCATGCTGACCGGCGAAGGCGCAGGCAAGGGGCACGACGAAGTCCTGCTAGCCCGTTACTCGCCGTTTGCCCACCAGATCATCGCGCGCAACTGGGTGCTGCCGAACAAGCGCATTTTCAATAATGCGAAAGTGAGCGACCACTTCGCCATCATTCCGACCACACAGGCGCCGAAGGCTCTGAACGAAGCTGAACAGAAGCTTTACGACTTCGTCGTCAAGCGCTTCCTGTCTGTCTTCTTCCCGGCTGCCGAATATCTCGTCACCACCCGCATCACCCGCGTCGAAGGCCAGCCCTTCAAGACCGAGGGCAAGGTGCTGGTCAATCCGGGTTGGCTGGCCGTGCATGGCAAAGAAGGCCAAACCGGCGACGAGGGCAACCTGGTTGCGGTGGACAAGGACGAAAAGGTCAAAACCGAAGAGGTTGAGATCAAGGCCAACGCCACCAAGCCGCCGCCGCGTTACTCGGAAGCCACCCTGCTCTCCGCCATGGAAGGCGCCGGCAAAATGGTCGATGACGAGGAGCTGAAGGCGGCAATGGCCGGCCGCGGCCTCGGCACGCCGGCAACACGCGCCCAGATCATCGAAAACCTGATCGGCGAGCAATACATGCTGCGCGAAGGCCGCGAGTTGATTCCGACCGCCAAGGCCTTCTCGCTGATGACCCTGCTCAACGGCCTGGGTATCAACGAGCTGACCCAGCCGGAACTGACTGGCGACTGGGAATGGAAGCTTGGCCGCATCGAAAAAGGCGATTTCACCCGCGATGAATTCATGCGCGAAATTGCTGAGATGACGCGACACATGGTCGAGCGCGCCAAGAGCTACGAGGCCGACACTATTCCGGGCGACTTCGGCGTGCTGCAAGCGCCCTGCCCAAAGTGCGGCGGCCAGATTCGCGAAACCTACAAGAAATTCCAGTGCGGCAGTTGCGACTACGCGCTGTGGAAAATTGTTGCCGGCCGCCAGTACGAACCGGCCGAAATCGAAACCCTGCTCACCGAGAAGCACATTGGCCCGCTGACCGGCTTCCGCAACAAGATGGGTCGCAGCTTCGCCGCCGCCATCAAGCTCAACGCCGACTTGCAGCCCGAATTCGATTTCGGACAGGACAAGGCCAGCGAGGATGGCGAAGCCGAAGCGATCGACTTCTCCGGCCAGGAAGCCCTGGGCAAGTGTCCGAAGTGCGCCAGCAACGTCTACGACAGTGGCAATGCCTATGTCTGCGAGAAATCGGTCGGCGCTGCCAAGTCCTGTGATTTCCGCTCCGGCAAGATCATCCTGCAACAGCCGGTCGACGCGGTGCAGATGAAGAAGTTGCTGGCCGACGGCAAGACTGACCTGCTCAGGGAATTCGTCTCCAACCGTACGCGCCGCAAGTTCTCGGCCTTCCTGGTCGTACAAGGCGGCAAGGTCGGATTCGAGTTCGAGAAAAAGGCTCCGGCCAAAAAGCCCGCTGCCAAGAAGAAAGCCGACACCGAGGCCTGATCCCTGGCGTCGCTTTTCTTAGCGCCCCCCCGAAAAAGTTCCCGGCAACGGGAACTTTGTCTTTTCGGCTTGTCTACATCGCCTCCAATTCACACAACCTACAACAGGGGCACCCCATGGACGAGCTTTCTCTTTTCGGTATCGGCTTCGCCGCCGTGATTTTCGGTCTGTCTTGCATGATGGCGCTGAAGCTGGCTTCGAAGAAAGCCTACCACTAAGAAAAAAGCCGGGATTTCCCGGCTTTTTTCTTAGTGCACCGCAGCAGTCGCAGTTTCACGTGAAACCGATCAGCGCAACGTCGTCGTCCCTGGAAGTTTGCACGACAGCAAGGCGGCACGCACCGCGTCAATCGCTTGTGGGCGGGGGAAGGTGACCCGCCAAACCAGACCAACCGTACGAGCAGGCAGCTTGCCGGCAAAAGGCAGCACGCGGACCATCGACTCCTTGTCGATCAGCGGATCGGCAGCCGTACTCGGCATTACCGCTACTCCTGCCCCGCTCGCCACCATGTAGCGAATGGTCTCCAACGAGCTCCCTTCCAGCGAATGCTCGAGCGCATCCGGCGCACTCAGGCGCGGGCAGGATTCCAGCACCTGGTCGCGGAAGCAATTGCCCTGACCGAGCAGCAAAAGGTTTTGGCCATCCAGTTCATCGGCCTCGATATCGTCGCGCTTGGCCCAGGCATGATCGGCCGGCACGACGACGCGGAACGGTTCGTCGTAGACCGGCTGAGCGACCAGGCCGGGCTCGGAGAACGGCAGGGCGATGACGATCACGTCCAGTTCACCCGCCTTCAATGCCGGAATCAAGTTGGCGGTGAAATCCTCTTTCAGGAACAGGGGCATCTTCGGCGCTGCCTTGCTGAGCGCCGGAATGAACTGCGGCAATAGATAAGGCGCGATGGTATAGATGATGCCGACGCGCAATTGCCCGCTCATCGGATCGCCCGTTGATTCGGCGATTTCCTCGAGCTTGACCGCCTCTTCCAGTACCCGGCGCGCCTGGTTCACGATGCGCTCGCCGAGTGCGGTAATACGGACATCGCTCGCTGTACGCTCGAACAAGGCAGCGCCCAGTTGCCCTTCGACCTTCTTCAGCGCCACCGACAAGGTCGGCTGACTGACATGGCAGGCTTCCGCCGCCTTGCCGAAGTGGCGCTCGCGCGCCAGGGCCACGATGTAACGCATTTCCGTCAGGGTCATTTGCTTTTCACCAGTTTTTCCATGTCCACCGCAGATAACCAACGCCATTCGCCGGGCTTGAGGTCCGCCGGCAGCTCCAGCTCGGCGACCGCGGCACGATGTAGTGCCTCGACCCGGTTACCGACGGCCGCCACCATGCGCTTGACCTGATGGTACTTGCCCTCGGTCACGGTCAGGCGCAGGGTATGTTCATCGACGATCTCGGCCGCGGCCGCAACGATCGGCTCCGGCTCGTCGTGCAGCATCACGCCGGCCAGCAGCAGGTCGATCTGCGCCTGATCGAGCGGATGCTTGGTGGTCGCCAGATAGACCTTGGGGACCTTGCGCTTGCCGGAAGACAGTTGATGGTTCAACTGGCCGTCGTCGGTGATCAGCAGCAGGCCGGTCGTATCCTCATCCAGCCGGCCGATGGGCTGCACGCCGCGCTCGCGCAGGGGCTGTGGCAGCAGTTCGAGCACCGAAGGATGATGCTGCGGCTTGCGCGAGCATTCGTAGCCGGCCGGTTTGTGCAGCAGCACCGTCGCGTGCTCCAGGTACGGCCATTCGACGTCATCCACCGAGAAGACCAGGCCATCGGTAGCAATGTCGGCAAAGGGATCGTCGCAGATTTCGCCATTCACCCGCACGCGTTCGCGGCGGACCAGGGCACGGCAATCCTTGCGCGTGCCAAAACCATGTTTTTGCAGGAGTCGTTCGAGTTGCATGGGCAGGATGCTAACATCGGCGCATGAATTTCGAACATCTCATCCAGATCAACGACCTGCAAAACCCGCTCATCGAGACGCTCGACCGAACCCAGGTCTGGGCCGGCCTGATGCGCCGCGTCGAGGATGCCACCCCTTTCCTGCCCGGCCTGCAACGGTGCACCGTCATCGAGCGCCATGCCAGCCACCTGTTGCGCGAGCTCGATTTCGGCGCCGCAGTCATTCACGACAAGGTGACGATGGCCGAGGGCGAGTGGGTCCGCTTCGACATCCTGCCCTCCGCGCAACACGCCGGCGGCAGCCTGACCATCCGCATCGAGGAACCGGAAGCCGGTGCCCTCTTCCTGCGTTTCAGCTACGCCACCACCTTTGCCATCGATCCAAATTCGGAAGACCGGGCCTATATCGAATATGTGAAATCGGCCTATCACCAGTCCGACGTCGATTGCGTGCAGATCATCCGCATGCTGGCCAGCGGCGGCACCTTGCAGTAGCGAAATGAGCAAGTTGGCGAGCGAATTCGAGCGCTTGTATCTGCTGCCAGGACAGAACGAGCTGCAGATCGACGGTAGTGCGGCTTCCCGCCTGCTCTGCCTGGCGCTGCCGGCCAAGGATTGGCCTGCCGCAGAAACCCTGTTGCAGGCCCTGCCTGAAGATCTCGAACTGCCCTTGCCAGCCCTTTCTGTCGATGGCGAAGGCTTTCGCCTGTGGCTGTCCTTTGCAGAAGCGATCAATGCCGCAACCGGCGCCCGCTTCGCCGCTGCGCTGCGCCAACGCTATCTGCCGGAAATGCCGGCCGAACGCCTGCAGGTTTTAGCCGGTCAGATCGTCCTGCCGCCCTCGCCGCTGGACGACGATGGCGAGCGCTGGGCGGCCTTCATCGACCCCGGCATGGGCAGCCTGTTCGTCGACGAACCCAGCCTCGATTTCTCCCCGAACCCGGATAAGCAGGCGGAACTGCTCGCCAGCTTCACCAGCATTCACGCTCGTGCTTTCGCTCAAGCCCTGGCTCGACTGGAAACTGCCAGGGCCGAAACTGCCGGCGAAATACCGACTGCTGCGGTGCACCTGCCCGAAACGGTAAAAACCATCGGCGCCTATTCCGACCCAAAGAACTTCCTGCTCGCCGTCATGAACGAACCCGGTGTGCCACTCGCCCAACGCATCGAAGCGGCCAAGGCCTTGCTACCTTACGCCGACTGATCGAGCCACGCCGAAAAACAAAAAGCCGAAGGAAAACCCCTTCGGCTTTTTCTTGTCCGCGCCCCGAGGCGCCGGAAAAGCGCTTACTCGACGCCCTGCGAGGGAGTCTAAGGGCGTGTTGCAATCCTATGGACATAGCTAAACAGACGGCAATCACAAGGGTTTCCCGTCTCGGGACTATGTCCACGATTTTTCCATGTTCTAGGCCATTATTCCCCTTTATGTCCACGCCAAAACAAAGCCTCATTGCCTAGGTAAGTCACAGATTCCAGCTCAAGCTTGGCAATTGGGTTGTAAGGGAAATACTCCCCTTGTGCCAACTTCCTGAAAGTTTGCGTTCAAAAAACCGGGGATGCAGCCATATGAACGGTGAACCTGCCTGGCAGCGTTCACATGTAAATCAGCTGAAGCGGCCAGTTATGCCTCTGTGCTAATATGACATCTATCTGCAATCAGAAGCCCTTGCGTATATTCCGCCGGCCGATTGGTTCGGGCTTATTGATGTTCTCGACGCTGCTGCGTAAATATCGGTAGGCACCATAGACGAGGTAATGTCCAATTTGCTTTCTATGCAGGTATTAAGTGGCGGTTGCCAATGCTCACCGGCCCAAGCTCGGTTCAACCAAATTGTGACGTAACAGCCTGAGTCGGATACTTGCACAAAGCGCAGGATGCTCTTCCGGGATGGGTAGAGATGGAACAGACGAAAAATGAACCCTTGCCGCTCGGGCTACCGGAACAGGTTAATGGACTTGCGACGGCACCCTCGGACCGAGGAGATGAAACCCAAGAGCGGTTTCGCTATCAATGGGCCATTGGCGTGTGTCTATTAGCGCAGAGCCTTACCGGCAAACGTACAATTCGCGCACTGTGGTGCGAGCATCATGAAGACTATCTGCTGGAGTTGCCAGCCGGCCGGTACATTGCCGTCCAGGTCAAGACGGACAGCCGCGAGAACGCCCACTGGCGTTGGAGCGACGATGCGCTGGTTGATTCTGTCGCGCGGTTCTGTGCTTTCGAGAGGACACATGGAACCGTCATTGACGGCTACGAGTTCATCTCAAATGCGGCCCCGTATGTGCCTGCCGCAACGACAAAAAGGACAGACTCGCTTGCGGCGAGCCCTGACCGCCTCATTCAGTGCTGTTCCCGCGTCTCGACCCATTCTGATGTGGAGGAGCCATACAAAGCGGCCTTTACAGGGCTGCTTAGCAAGACCGGCAGTAACGCAACCGAGCTCTTTCACGTCCTGCGCAAGCTTAGATTCGCACAGGGGCCGGTCCTAAGGGGATATGACGACACATTGGCAGCCTCGATTGTTCCGGAGCTGCCTGGCTGCGCCGGGCTGACAACGGTCTCGTGCTGCCGCTTGAGGGATGAGTTGATAGGGCTTGTTCAAGCAGCCTGCAGATTGCGAGTCGATGGGACCGACGGCGCTGTAGCGTATCTCGCTACGAACGGTCGGCCTGATGCTGCAATTCGAGGGAAATGCATAACTCCAGAGTCGGCGGCCGAGTTAGTGGCTAGGGTTCGGCAGCCAACCTTTCGATTTGTCGACAGTGGAGCGGGTATAGACATTGGTGCCACGACCGGACGAGCCGAAGTGCTGAAGCGAAAAATGCGCAATGCCTACCTCGGCAGTCAGTTTGAGCCATTGCGCATGCGTATGGACTCAGCAGACCAACGTTTGATGGAGCGTGCCTTGCTGGAGCCCGATGGCTTTGACGCCATCTCAAACCAACTCGTCAGCACTGTATTGGTCGAGTGCAAGGACATCGAGGCGATGGCCTTTGACCATGCCGACGAGAAGACTCGTGGTCTAGCGATTTACAAGCAAATCCTACAGCGAATGGACACCCTCGCGAAGGAGGAGCCTGAGCGCGTGTGTCGTGAACCGAAAGATACCCTGATGGGTATAGCCGGCATGCTTTCAGGTGAATGCAAGTTCGCATGGGGCACCCCGCTGGACGAGGAGGCACAAGATGGCGCTTGAACTTGCACGTGCGCTCGCCGCGACAGAACGGGACGACAACTTGCACATCTCACGGCTGCTACTGCTGATGGCTGCGCACGCAGGCGACAAAGGTCGGCCTATTGAGGGGTTAACGAAGCTCGCAAAGCTGGACTTTCTGCTGCGTTATCCCAACTGCCTTGAGCGTGCGATGACGTCTGCCGGGAAGGACCCGGCCAAGGCAGAAGTGGCCGAGTTTGAGCGTACGACCATTGAAAGCAAGATGGTTCGGTTCCGGTACGGCCCCTGGGACCACAGATATCGCAGATGGGTCGCGTTGATGGCGGCCCGAGGACTCGTGGCTGTAGACGTTAAGGGCAAGACGGTTCAGCTCTGGCCTACGCCGGAGGGGCAAACTATGGCTACCGCACTCGCGGACCAGGAACCGCTTGAAGACCTTGCCACCCGCGCGAAGCTCGTGGCAAAGAGCTTTGGCAATCGCAGTGGGACTGACTTGAAGAACTTTATCTATGCAACGTTCCCTGAATTGACCGACATGAAGTGGGGAGAGGAAATCGCCATATGAGACTTGTTTTAAAAAAGCTGCATCTGTCGCTCCACAAGTCAAATGAGCAAATCGACCTGCCAGGTGTTGTTTATTTCTTCGGCCCAATCGGGTCCGGAAAATCGAGTATTGGCCGGCTTATTGATTTTTGCCTTGGTGGCAGCTACGCCTGGACCCCTGCTTTGCAGGCGGAAATGGTATCGGCAGCTTTGGAGGTATCGGTCAACGACGTCCCCGTGACCTTATATCGTGACAGAGACTCAAGTCAGGTGATGGCAGTCTGGCAAGAGGGAGGGGAGACTCTACAGGTTCTTATTCCGGCAAGGAAAGGGACCTACGAAGTTATGCCCGAATCGGGAGTCACGGTTTTGTCGGACTTGCTATTCCACCTCGGGAAAGAGGAGCCGCCGTACGTGCGTCGGCGCAAGGGAACACCCGACGAGCGGCTTGAGCGCTTGAGCTTCCGGGACTTGTTCCGTTTCTGCTATCTCGACCAGGAGGGGATGGACAACGTCTTCTTCAGGCTGGACTCTGACAACTACGCAATTCGTGCAAAAAGCGTCGATGCTTTGCGATATCTCCTCGGCTACCGCACGGAACAGGTCGCTGAGTTGGAGTCACGCCTTCAGGAAGTCCGCGAGCAACGCTTGGGGCTACTGTCTGGCGCTCAAGCGCTTGCAAAGGCGCTGATGGATGCTGGCTTAGATGACATCAATGCTTATGACGATAAGATTGAGGCGACCAAGGCCGAAATCGACCGCGCACACGCAGCCGCAAAGGCCGCGAGACAGCAACGCGCACCAGCGCCGCATGCTGCGGAGGAACTACGGGACCACGCGCGACGCCTCGCCCAAGAACAGATTGCACTTGAGCAGGCATCTTCAGACATCGACCTCCGCATCTGTGAGCTTGAGCGTCACACCAACGAGCTTCGGATGCTTTCGGTTCGCTTTCAACGAACAGCTTCCGCGCGGATGGTTCTGGGAGGCGTTGAATTTTCGTCTTGCCCTCGATGCACCCAAACCCTCCCGAACCGCGAGGCGAGGCTCTGTGCTGTTTGCGGACAACCTGAGCACATCACCGATGCGGTTGGGACGCTGGGCGAATCCGTAGTCAGCGAGGACCTGCGTGCTCGCCAAACCGAGCTGAACGAGACCTTGGCGCGCATGCGTGCTCAAAAACGCTCCGTGCAGCTTCGCGCTGCCGAGATAGCAGCGGAGCGCAGCGCAGCGGACCGTTCGCTGGAGGCCAGGTTAAAGGAGTACGACTCAGCGTTCCTCTCTCAGGCGTTGCAGCACGAGCGCATCGTCGCCACTCTGGAACAGCGACTTGATGCGATGCTGACATATCGAAAGCTGCCAGACGTGCTTCAAGAGCAACAGGCACAGGCGGAGGCATTGAAGATTGACGAAGCAGAATTAAGAGCCAAGCTGGAGGACGCCAAGAAATCGGCTTTCAACGACCGAAAGAACGTTGAGTTGCTGGGCGAGCTCTTCCTGGACTGCTTGGTGAGGGCGAAGTTTCCAGACGTCAGAGCTGACTATCGCGTGGAGATTGACCCCGCGACTTTTTATCCCCGCATTCCCTTAGGCGCGGAGGAAGCGCTTGTGGTGCTTTCCTTCGACAACGCTGGAAGTGGAGGGATGAAGGCACTGTTCAAGACTTGCTACGCGCTGGCCTTGCATCGGGTCTGCGCGCGAACAGGCGACGCTAGGTTGCCGCCAGTGCTCATCATTGACACGCCAACTAAGAATGTCAGCTCGGTCGAGAACCCCGAGGTCATTGCGGCGTTCTTCCGATTGGTTTATGAGCTTGCCGCAGGGGAGCTGGTCGAGACTCAGTTCGTCATCATCGACAACGAATTCAATGCGGTACCTGAAGATATCGACCTGCCGATTAACAGTCGACACTTGGTCAATGGCGACCCCAATAATCCGCCACTCATTCCCTATCTTGTAGGGGATTTCGGTAGCAACTAGCTGCAGCGTTTAGGGAATGGTTCTCTATTAACATGATGCAGCCAAGAGCCCATGCTGCTGCGAACGGCCGCATTGGGTCGATTCGAGGCGGTCATTTCCGCAGCAAGGATGGTTTCTGGGTAGCGGTCAACAACCTCTCAAACAATGCTCGCTGCCCATATTGCGCCCTTCGCGTGGTTAACACCGCATTTCAATATTGCTATAGCCATTCCAAGCACATGCTCCCGGTCACCCCGTGCAGTGATAGTTAGTGCCAACTCTCCGTCAATTGAGAGCTTCAGTTCGCCAAGGGTGACGTCGATGCACTCCTTGACACATTCCATCGCAAAATCGGGTGCTATCCCTCTAGGTACCGGCTGGGTAGCTGTTACGGTATGGAGGCATTCATCAGATTCGGACAGTAACTGTTCCAAAGTAGCTATTGCTCCATGAATCTCTTGGGAACGACTTCCCTTTTTGGCTAACTTCAGCACCGAAACCAACCTAGAGTGCCAATCACCGTCGTAAACCAAGTTATCAAATTGGTTTGGCCGACGCCGCATAGTTCATACCTCCTAGTTCGCCGACGAGGCCTTGTTCAGTGACAAAACCGACCAAAAGCATCTCGCGGCACACCTACACAAATTGAACACTTTATGGTGGAACACCAAAGTGTGTAGATTCTAGCAAGAAAGCGCCTGAAACTCGGGGCAATTCCGGGAACAGGTATGAACAAAATAGAAGCATTGGGTGCCGTGATACGGGAAACCCGCTTGCACCAAAACATTTCTCAAGAAAAATTGGCCGAAGTGGCCAAGCTGCATCGAAACGCATTGGGGCGAATTGAACGGAGCGAGGTTGCCGTTACAGTCACTACGCTGTGGCTGATTTCGGATGCGCTTGGCGTGGCCGCGTCGGAGTTAATGCAGAAAGCAGAATTTCTGGCTGACCGCAACAGATAGAGCTCGGGTAAGTTGCAATATTCGGCCCTCTAAATCGCACCAATTTGCGCCCCTCATAGTTCTATTTGGTATATGAAAGACAGCACCCGACCCTTTGCAGCCGGTTACAGTTCTCAGGCTGCACGGCTGCAATCAAGTACAGACCAGTCATTCAAGCTTGGCTAGACGGCTACAATTAGTGCGATGAATCGACGTAGCCTAATTCTCTTTGCGCTATCAATTGTCCTTGCGTTTAGGACGCTTGCCGCCCCTACTCAACAAGAGCGTGCAGACTGGTCCAGTTTCTTTGCTACAGCCGAGGCACACGGCACCATCGTTGTCGTGGACAACCGCAATGGGAAGGACGCGGCGTTCGTGTACAACGCGGAGCGCGCGGGTCGTCGCTACTCGCCGGCATCAACCTTCAAGATACCTCACAGCCTGTTTGCCCTTGACGCCGGAATTCTGCGTGATGAGTTCCAGGTAATTCCCTGGGATGGAATCAAGCGTTCGATAGAGGCATGGAATGAGGACCAAAACCTACGCTCCGCGATGCGTAATTCGACTGTCTGGGTCTACGAACGATTTGCTCGGCAGCTCGGCGACGCGCGTGAGACTGAGTACATGCGAAAGATTGCGTATGGCAACACAGTTGCGGGAGGCGGCAAACCATTCTGGGTCGAAGGCGACCTGGCAATTTCGGCAATTGAACAAATATCGTTCCTGCGCCATCTCTATCGTAATGAACTGCCATTCCCGGTCGAGCATCAACGGCTCGTCAAGGACGTGATGGTGAATGAGGCAGGTCGTGATTGGATATTGCGTGCCAAGACCGGCTGGAGTGGAAAAGTTGGCTGGTGGGTAGGCTGGGTCGAGTGGCCAACCGGACCGGTATTTTTTGCACTGAACATCGACACGCCGAACAGACTGGATGACCTCTCAAAGCGGCAAGAGATTACGCGCAACATACTTCGCTCTATCAGTGCTCTGCCACCGTCTTAACTGGGTAGGACGATGTCCGTTGTTTGCTTGAGGCAGTCAGCCCACCGTACATAGCTCACCGGCAGTTCCGGGACCGCACCTAACCGATACCAACTAGTTGCCGTACGATGGCCAGTCCTCGACCCTGAAGCGCCGACAGTCGTTACTAACAATGCTCTCGCCACTACGGATTGTCTTGAGTTTTGAGGAGTTTGGACACGCTCGGAATCCGAATTTTCTTGCCATGCACCTCAAGCAGCCCGCTATCCGCCAGGTCGTGCAAAACCCTGGAGAAGTGTTCCTGAGTGATGTTGAGGCGTGAGGCAATGACCCCTTTGCCTACAGTGAGCTCAAACTCCAGTTTGTCTGTGTCTATTGCTGCCTGAGGCACATCAGTC
>JAYRMB010000013.1:0-90635 GCA_041904995.1 Azonexus sp. | reverse complement strand
CCGGCGACAAGTGCAAGGGCACCGCCAAGACCAAGGCCCTGATCGACTGCCTGCAGCCGGATCGTCGCGTCGACATCGAAGTCATCGGCACCAAGTAATCCGCCGACGCTTCAACGAAAAGCCCCGCCCAGCGGGGCTTTTTCACGTATAGCTCCCGAGTTCCCATGAAGCCACTCCACCGCTCCCTGATTTTTGCCCTTTTTGGCCTGTGCACCGCAGCAGTCGCCGCCGACACGACGCGACCGCGCATCGGCCTGGTGCTGGGCGGCGGCGGTGCGCGCGGCGCGGCGCATATCGGGGTGCTGGAGGCGCTGGAGAAATATCGCGTGCCGGTCGATTGCGTGGCCGGTACCAGCATGGGCGGACTGGTCGCCGGGGCCTGGGCGGCCGGCATGCCGCCGGCCAAGATGCGCGAGGCGCTGGCTGCGGCCGACTGGTCCGATATGTTCCTGGACAACCCGGAGTATTCCGAACTCAGCCACCGCAACAAGCAGGTGGCGCGGCAGTTCCTGCCCGGTTCGGAAAGCGGTGTTTCAGCCAATGGCGTGCAGTACCAGTCTTCGGTCGTCGCCGGCCAGAAGATCAAGCTCTTCTTCAACCAGCTGGTGCGCGCCAACCAGGGCGAGCGCAACATCGAGGACTTGCCGCTGCCCTTGTCGGTGGTGGCGACCGACATCGGCACCGGCGAGCGCGTCGTCTTTCGCAACGGCCCGCTGACCACAGCGATGCGCGCCAGCATGGCAGTGCCGGGGCTGATCGCGCCGGTCGATCACGATGGACGTAAATTGGTCGATGGCGGGCTGGTCGATAACCTGCCGATTGCCGAGGTGCGCGAACGCTGCCAGGCCGACGTGGTGATTGCCGTCAATGTCGGTTCGCCGCTGTTGAAGCCGGAGGAAATCGGTTCGCTGCTGACCATTTCGGCGCAGATGATCGGCATCCTGACCGAACAGAACGTCGCCCGTTCCAAAGCACTACTCAAGACCGGCGACATCTACGTGCAGCCGGCGCTCGACGGCATCACCGCCGGCAATTTCGACAAGCATGCCGAGGCCGCCGACCGCGGCCGGGCAGCGATGGATGCCTTGGCGGAAAAGCTGGCAGCGCTGTCGTTGCCCGCCGAGCAATACGCCGCCTGGTGGCAGCGTATCGAAGTCCTGCGCCGGCAGTCGCCGCGCATCGACGAAATCCAGGTCGCCGGCCTGCAGCGGGTCAATCCTACAGCGCTGGAGCGCCACCTCAGCATCCGTCCCGGCGACACCATCCGCCCGACCACGATCAACCACGACCTGCTGCGCACCTACGGCGACGGCTGGTACGAGAGCGTCGATTACACCGTGGTCAACGAGCGCGAGCGTAACGTGCTGCGCGTGATGCCGGTGGAGAAACGCTGGGGGCCTGACTACATGCGCCTCGGCCTCAACCTGGAGGCCGACGACAAGCAGGGCTCGACCTTCGGCCTGCGCGCCGGCCTACACCAGACCTGGCTGAACAGCCTGGGCGGCGACATTCTCTATTACGGCGAGATCGGCACCAACACCCGCGCCGGCATCGACTACTATCAGCCGCTCGATGCGCGCCAGGAGACTTTCGTCCAGGGCTTGGTCGGCATCGGCCGGCGCCGCTTGAACGTCTACGAAGACGACCAGCGCCTAGCCCAGTACCTGGTCACCGAAAGCCACCTGCGCGCCTACGCCGGCCTCAATGCCGGCCTGCTCGGTCCGGTGCGCGCCGGCTGGGTGCAGCGGCGCTGGAGCTACGACCCCGATATCGGCTCGCCCTTGTTGCCGAAGGCCGACGTCGATTACGGCGGCTGGCAGGTCCGCGCCGATTTCGACCAGTTCGACCGGCTCTATTTCCCGACACGCGGCTGGTCGGCCAATCTGTCCTGGTTCGATTCCTCCAAGATGCATTATTCGCGCGCCGATGCCGACCTGCGAGGGGCCTATGCCTTTGGCGGCACGGTCTTCAATGCGCGCGTGCGCTACAGCGGTTCGCCGCGCGGCAATCTGCCGGTGTTCGACGCCGCCAACCTCGGCGGCTTCCAGAACATGGCCGCCTTCGCCACCGAGCAGATCATCGGCGACGACATCCGCTACGCCGGCCTCTCCGCCGAACGCATCATCGGCCGCCTGCCGCTCGGCCTGCGCGGCGACATGCGCATCGGCCTCGCCTTCGAGGCGGCGCGCGTCGGCCAGCGCTACACCGAGACCCGCCTGCCCAGCCTGATCGATTCGTCGTCGGTCTACGTCGGTGGCGAAACGCCATTCGGGCCGGCTTATCTCGGCATCGGCTACTCGTCGAGCGGCGTCTCCAAGGTCTTCCTGTTCGTCGGGACGCCCTGACGACAGGCAAGGGCGGCGGAAGCTGGCATACTTCCCACGATACGTTTCGGGAGCAAAAACATGATCGCGCGTTTTCTTATGATGCTGCTGGCTATCGCCTTTTCGTTGAGTGCGCTGGCCCGGGTCAATATCAATACCGCCAACGTCGAGGAGTTGCAGACCTTGAAGGGCATTGGCGAGGCACGCGCCCAGGCCATCGTCGATTACCGGAACCAGCACGGCCCGTATCGTAGTCTGAAAGAGCTGGGCAACATCCCGCGCTTTCCTGACAAATTGATCGATCAGTTGCGCAATCAGATGACGGTTGGTCCGCTGGAGGCGGGCGAGCGCCCGGCGCCTCGCGTGACCGAAAAAGCGCCGGTCAAGGTTGAGGCGGCCAAGCCGGCGGCCCCCGCCCGCCCGGCAACGCCGGCCAAGCCGGCCAGCGTGTCTCCTGAGCTTGTTGTCGAGCGTCGCGAAACCGCAGCGCCTCCGGCCCCGGCACGCCCCGCCATGCCGGTTTGGCCACCGGTGGCCAAACCGGCGGCCAGCGATGCGCAGGTGACGCTACAGAAACCGATGGCCCCCGCCAAGCCCGCTATGCCGGCCCCGGCAAAGCCCGCCGTTCCGGCCAAACCTGCCGTACCGGCTGTCCATGAGCGCGAAGCGGCCGCGCACGACGAAAAGCCGGCCCCGGCCCGTCCGGCCATGCCCGCACCGGCGCGCCCGGCTGCGGTGCACTGAGCTTTTCGGGCAAAAAACGGAATGCTGCGGTGAGCGAACGGTTCTTCCTCTGCGCCACCACCCGCCTGGCGCAAACCCTGCGCGGCGAGGCACCGGCCGGGCAGACGGTTTGGCGCACGCCGCAGGCACTGACCGTCAGCCAGTGGCTGGCCACGCTGGGCGACGAGGCGCTGCTCGCCGGTATCGCCGACCTGCCGCTGGCGCTCGATCCCTACGCCGAACGGGTGCTGTGGGAGAAAGTCATCGCCGGCGGCCTAAGCGAGGCCGCACCGCTGTTCGACCTGCCCGGCATGGCCGCCTCGGCGGCCGAAGCGCACGCCCTGTGCCGCGTCTGGAACCTGCGGCCGGAATCGGCCGCCCTGGCCGATGAGGCTAGGTTGTTCATCGGTTGGCAGGCCGAATTCGAAAAACGCTGCCGCGCCGCCGGCTGGCTCGATGTGGCTGGCGTCCAGCGGCAGATCGTCGCATTGATTGAGGCTGGTCATTTCGCCTTGCCGGCTGCGGTGACATTCGCCGGTTTCGACCGCTTCACACCCTTCGAGCTGCGCCTGATGGCGGCGCTGGAGGCGCGCGGCACCACCGTGGAAAAATGCCTCGATAACGCCGTGCACCGCAGCAGTGCCCGCGTCCTGCCCTGTGCCGATCCTGTGGCCGAATGTGCGGCTGTCGCCGCCTGGGTCAAGGCGATGCTGGAAGCCAGGCCCGAGGCGCGTCTCGGCATCGTTGCACCCGACCTGGCCGGCGTGCGCGACCGGCTGGAATTTCTGCTCGACGACCTGCTGCATCCGGCGCACATCCGTCCGGATGGCGCCGAATTGCCGCGCCGCTTCAATTTCTCGCTTGGCCGAGCGCTGGCCGAGTTGCCGTTGATCCGCACCGGCCTCGACCTGCTGGCCTTGGGCAGCGGACGCATGAAGATCGAGCAGGCGCGCCTCTCCGAATTGCTGCTGGCCGGAGGTTGGGGGGCGGCTGATGGCGAGGCCGACGGGCGGGCGCGGCTCGATGCCGCCATGCGCCGCGACCTGCCTTATTTCACCACGGTGCCCGCCCTGCTGCGCCTCGCCGAGCGCTTGGCCGAGAGCGCCCCACCGCTCTGCCCGCAAACCACCGCCGCTCTGGCAGCGCTAAGCGAAACGCTGGCGGCAGCCGGCGGGCGCAAGCGGCCGGGCGAATGGGCTGGCATCTTTAGAGCCGCTTTGCAGGCGGGCGGCTGGCCGGGCGACCGCGCCCTGTCGAGTTACGAATTCCAGGCCCGGCGCGCCTTCGGCGAAGTGCTCGACGGCTTCGGCCGGCTCGACGCCTGGCTCGGCAACGTTCCGGTCCATGAAGCCGTGCGCCGCCTGCGCGAGTTGTGCCGGCAGCGCATCTTCCAGCCGGAAACGCGCGGTCGGCCGGCAGTGCAGGTGCTCGGCGTGCTGGAAAGCGCCGGCCTGCAGTTCGATGCGCTGTGGGTCATGGGCCTCTCCGACGACCAATGGCCGCCGGCGCCACGGCCGAATCCGCTGCTGCCGACGGAATTGTTGCGCGCGGTGGGGGCCTCGCACGCCAGCGCCGAGGTCGAACTCGACTTCGCTCGCCGCGTCCATGCCCGTCTGCTGCAATCGGCACCGGACATCACCTTTTCCCATGCCCGGGCCGACGGCAATCGCGTCCTGCGGCCGAGCCCGCTGATCGCCGCCATTCCGCGTTCCGCCGACTTGCCGCCACCGGCGGCAACGCTGGCGACCCGACTGGCGGCGGAAGCGCCGACGTCCGGCGAGGCGGTGGCCGATCATCAGGCCCCGCCGGTCGGCGAGGGGGAGAAAGTCCCCGGCGGCAGCTGGCTGCTGCGCGCCCAGGCCATCTGCCCGGCCTGGGCTTTCTACCAGTTCCGGCTGGGGGCAGAGGCGATGGAAACGCCGGTCGAAGGCCTCGACCCGGCGGCGCGCGGCACGCTGGTGCACGAGGCGCTGGAAGCCTTCTGGACGGCGATCCAAAGCGGTCGCCGCCTGGGCGAGCTGGGCGATTTGACGCGGCCGCAGGCGATTCGCGAGGCCGTCGCCAAGGCGCTGGATCATTTCGAGTTGGAGCGGCGAGTCACGCTGCCCGTCCGTTTTCGTGTTCTCGAAGCCGAGCGCCTGACGCAACTACTGACAGTCTGGCTGGACGTGGAGGCCAAGCGCGATCCGGAGTTCAAGGTGGTCGCCTGCGAGCAGCCGGCCGAAGTTGAGATCGAGGGCATCAAGGTCAAGATGGTGGTCGACCGCATCGACCGTTTGCCTGATGGGCGGCAAGTCATCATCGACTACAAGACCGGCCAGGCCATCGACGTGAAGAATTGGGCCGAAGCACGCATCACCGAGCCGCAACTGCCGATCTACGCCGCGCTGGTGGCTGACGACGTGTCTGCCGTGGTTTTCGCCAAGGTGCTGCTCGACAAGCCGGCCTTCGCCGGTGTCGCCGACGAGAAGGATGCGCTGCCCGGTGTCGCGGGCATCGGCGACGAGAAACAGAAGATTTTCGACCCCGCCGTCTTCCCGAATTGGCCGGCCGTCGTCGCTCACTGGCGCGAGCGCCTGCACGCTGTGGCGCAGGAAGTCGGGGCCGGTGTCGCCGGCGTGGCGTTCGCCGACGAAAAGAAGTTGCGCTACTGCGAAGTGCTGCCGCTGTTGCGCTTGCCGGAGCGCCGTCGTTTGCTGGCGGCCGCCGCCAGTGACAACTGCGGTGCACTGCCCGAAATGGGCAAAAACCAGAAGATGGCGCCGGACGCGTGACATGACGAGCGAGCCGCTGCCGAGCCCCGCCGAGATCTTCGTCACGACCGGCGACGGCCTCCGTCTGTGGTCCGAAGCTTTCGGCCGGCCAGGCGATCCGGCCGTGCTGCTGATCATGGGCGCGATGAATCAGGGCATCTTCTGGCCCGAGGATTTCTGCCGCGAACTGGCGGGGCAGGGGCGCTATGTGATCCGTTACGATCATCGCGATACCGGTCGCTCGGGCAAGGTCGACTACGCCAGCCGGCCCTATACGCTGGATGAACTGACCGACGATGCGCTGGCCGTTCTGCGGGCACACGGCATCGGTCTGGCGAGCGTGCTCGGGCTGTCGATGGGCGGCTATATCGCGCAACTACTGGCCGCCCGGCACCCTGCCGTCGTGGATAAACTGGTGCTGATCTCAACGACGGCCGATCATCGGCCCTACATGGCAGCAACCCTGGGGCAGCCCTGCGATGGCTTCACCCTGCCACCACCAGGCAGCGCATTGCTCGACTACCTCCGGGAGAGCACGGCGCATCCGCCGCAGACGGCGGAAGAACTCGAGGCGAATCTGCTGGCCGGCTGGGCGCTGACCTACGGCGGACCAAAGTCGGTGCCCTTCGACTGGTTGCGCCGAACCCTGCGCCTGGCGGCGACGCGCGATACGCAGCCGATGTCGGCCTTCAATCACGCCTTGGCCGTCGCTGCCTCGCCGGACCGCTTGGCCCTGCTGTCGTCGATCCAGGCACCAACCCTGGTCATTCACGGGCGTCACGATATCCTGTTGCCGCCTGCGCACGCCGAAGTGCTGGCCGGGGGAATCCGTGGGGCGTATCTGCAATGGCTCGACATGGGGCATTCCTTCATGGGAGCATCGGATTCCGAAATTCTGGCGGCAATGACCGCGATCATTCGATAGTTATCAAGAGAGAGAGCATGAACATCCAATCCACCATTGCCGACGGCAAGCTGACCCTGCGCCTGAACGGCCGTTTCCAGTTCGATTGCCACCGCGAATTCCGCAATGCCTATGACGGTCAGGTTGGCGATGCCAAGGTAAAGACCTTCGTGCTCGATTTCGCCGGGGTCGATTACCTCGACAGCTCGGCGCTCGGCATGCTGTTGCTGTTGCGCGAGAAGGCCAATCAGTCCAACCAGGGCGTCGAACTGGTCGGTGTGCACGGCATGGTCAAGCAGGTGCTCGGGATCGCCAATTTCGACCGCCTGTTCAAGATTTCCTGAGTTTCTCGTCACGCTGACGTGTCCACGGCCGCTGAGCTTCGCCTCGAAGAGGATAGAGTCGCCCGCCAGCGTGCGCTGGAGGTGGCTTCGTTCATCGTCGAGGCCCCGGCCGGCGCCGGCAAGACCGAGCTGCTGACCCAGCGCTACCTGCGCCTGCTGGCCGTCGTCCAGCATCCGGAAGAGGTGCTGGCGCTGACCTTCACCAACAAGGCGGCGACCGAAATGCGCGACCGCATCCTCGGCAGCCTGGAGATCGCCGCCAGCGGTATCGCGCCGGAAGCAGAACACAAGAAACTCACCTACAACCTGGCCAGCGAGGTGCTGGAGCACGACGCCATGCGCGGCTGGGGCCTGCTCGCCCATCCCGGCCGCCTGCGCATCACCACGCTCGACGCGCTGTGCGCCAACCTGGCCCGGCAGATGCCCTACCTGTCGCGCTTCGGCAGCCAGCCGGGCGTGACCGACGAGGCCGAGGCGCATTACGCCACCGCTGCCCGGCGCACGCTGGAAATGCTGGAGCAGGGTGGCGAGCAAACGGCCGATGCCGACGTGGTCGCCGCCGCGCTCGCCTTCATGGCCAACGATGCCGGCCGCCTGGAGCGCCTGCTGGTCAGCATGCTGAGCCGGCGCGACCAGTGGCTGCACCACGCGGCGCGCATCGAGAGCGGGGCGATGAAGCCCGAGGTCGAGGCCGGCTTCGCGGCGCTGGTCGAGCGCGATTTGCGCCTGGTGGCGCAGCGCCTGGATGGCCGCCTGCAAAGCCTGCTGATGCCACTGGCCCGTTTCGCCGCCGCCAACGTACCGGAGACGCTGGGCACGCTCGAAGGCTGGCAGGAAACCCTGAACGGCGAACTGGATGAACTGCCGCTGTGGCGTGGTCTCGCCGATCTGCTGCTGACCGGCACCGGCACGCTGCGCAAGTCGCTGACCAAGAACAACGGTTTCCCGGCCGGCAAGGAATTCGCCGAGCAGAAGGCGGCCATGCTCGCGCTGCTCGACGACATGCGCGGCAGCGCCGGGCTGGAGGAAGCGCTGGCTGGCCTCGGCCGCCTGCCGCGGCCGGAACTGTCGGCCGAGGAATGGGCCACCGTCGAATGCTTCTCGCGTTTGCTGCGCCTGGCTGCCGGGCAGTTGTGGCTGGCCTTCCAGGAAGCCGGCGAGGTCGACTTCATCGAAATCGCCGCCCGCGCCAGCCTGGCCCTGGGCGACGACGAAGCGCCGACTGACCTGGCGCAGGCGCTCGACTACCGCATCCAGCATCTGCTGGTCGATGAATTCCAGGACACCAGCCCGAGCCAGGTGGCGCTGCTCGCCAAGCTGATGCGCGGCTGGCAGGCGGGCGACGGACGCACGCTGTTCGTGGTCGGCGACCCGATGCAGTCGATCTACCGCTTCCGCAAGGCCGATGTCGGGCTCTTCCTGCGCGTGCGCGAGCGCGGCCTGGGCGACGTTCGCCTCGAACACCTGCGCCTGTTCCGCAACAACCGCTCCTTCCCCGGCATCGTCGATTGGGTCAATGCCGCCTTTCCGAGCATCTTCCCGGCCGAGGATTCGCCGGAGGCCGGTGCCGTGCGCTACGCCGAATCAGCCGCCACGCGCGAGGCGCGGCCCGACGCCGGGGTCAGCGTGCATCCGGTCATTCTGGCGGCGGGCGAGGACGGCGGCGAGCGCGAGGCGCGTCTCGTCCTCGACCTGATCCTGGCGGCGCGTCGCGACTATCCTGACGAGCGGGTGGCCGTGCTGGTCCGGGCGCGCAGCCACCTCGATGCGCTGGTCGCCGAGATTCGCCGCAGCGCGCCCGACTTGCGCTTCCAGGCGGTCGATATCGAAGGCCTGGCCGAGCGCCAGCACATCCAGGATCTGCTGACCCTCTTCCGCGCCCTGCATCACCGCGCCGACCGCGTGCATTGGCTGGCCCTGCTGCGCGCCCCGTGGTGCGGCCTGACGCTGGCCGATCTGCACGTGCTGGCCGGCGGCGACAAGCAGCGCACGATCTGGCAACTGATGCACGACGAGGGCCGCATCGCCGCCTTGAGCGCGGACGGCCGGCAACGCCTGCTCGCCGTGCGCGAGGTGCTGGCCCAGGCCTTTGCCGAACGCGGCCGGCAACACCCGCGCCGCTGGCTGGAAGGCGTCTGGCTGATGCTCGGCGGGCCGCGATGCCTGGAAGCGCCAGAGGCCTTGCCCGATGTCGAATCCTTCTTTGCCCTGGTCGACCGGCTGGCCGCCGGCAGCAACCTGAATCCGGATACGCTGGCCGAGCAGGCCGCCGAACTGTACGCCCCGCCCGACCCGCTGGCTGGCGAGGCGGTGCAGATGATGACCATCCACAAGTCCAAGGGCCTGGAATTCGAGACCGTGATCCTGCCCGGCCTGGAGCGGACGACCGGCAACAACGACAGCCAGCTGTTGCTGTGGGACGAAGTGGCCGGCGCCGATGGCCGCGAGCACCTGTTGGTCGCCCCGATGAAGGCCAAGGGCGCCGGCAGCGAGGGCGCAACGGCCTATGACTTCCTGCGCAAGCTGGAAGCCGAGCGCGGCGCGCACGAGGACGAGCGCCTGCTCTACGTGGCGGCGACGCGCGCCATCCGCCGCCTGCATCTGGTCGGCTGCGCGACGGTCGACGACAAGGCCGAGGAGAAAGCGGTCAAAGCGCCGCCCTCGGGTTCGCTGCTCAAGCTGCTGTGGCCGGGCGTGGCGCAGAGCGCTTTCACGCAGGCGGCAGCCAACGGCGAGACGGCCGAAAGCGTCGCCGCCGGCATCGTTTCGGCCAACTTCATTCCGCCCTTGCTGCGCTTGAAGGAAGCGGGGACGCCAGAGGAGTTGCGCGCACTGCCGGCCGGCCAGCGCCCGTCGGTCAATCCGCCGGAAGCGGAAGAAGAGAGCGCCCTGTCGCTCGACGCCTCGGTCGGCACCTTGGTACACCGTATCCTCGAACTGGTTGCGAAAAATGGCCTGAATAGCCCGTGCACCGCAGCAGTCACCACCAACGAGGCTGCCTGGCGGCGTTGGCTGGCCGGGCAGGGGCACGACACCGAAGCGGCGGCGCGCGGTGCGGCCGAGGTCGCTGCCATTGTGCAGGCGACGCTCGCTACCGACACCGGTCGCTGGCTGCTCGCCGCCCATGCCGAGGCCGGGGCCGAGCAGGCGTGGACGACGCGCGAGGGCGAGGCGACGGCGCAGCACATCATCGACCGTGTGTTCGTGGCCGACGGCTGCCGCTGGATCGTCGATTACAAGACCGTGCATGCGGCCGATGACGAACTCGCCGCCCGCGCCGAGGGCTTCCGCACGCAGCTCGAACGCTACGCCCGCCTCTATGCCGGCGAGCCGCTGCCGCTGCGTCTGGCCGTCTTCTTCACGCGCCAAGGGAAACTGGTCGAGTTGCCGGCGGTATACTGAAAAAATGCATATCCTCATCGTCGAAGACGACCGCCTGATCGCCGAGAACCTGTACGACTTCCTGGAGTCCTGCGGGCATCAGTGCGACTACGCCGGCAACCTGGCAGCGGCGCGTTCCCTGCTCGACGGCGGCGGTATCGACGCCGTGGTGCTCGACCGCAACCTGCCGGATGGCGATGGCGCCAGCCTGGCCCGGCATCTGCGTGCCGCCGGCAATGCGGTGGTCATCCTGATGCTGACGGCGCGCGATGCGCTCGACGACAAGCTCGGCGGTTTCGAGGCCGGGGCCGACGATTACCTGGCCAAGCCCTTCGCCTTGAAGGAAGTCGAGGCCCGCCTGCTCGCCCTGCAGCGTCGTGCTGCGCCGCGCAGCGAAGCCGGTCCGGTCCGCTTCGGTGCCATTGCCTACGATGCAGCGGCGCAGGAGGTCCGCCTCGACGGCCGGCCGCTCGGCCTGCCGCCCAAGGCCATCCGCCTGCTTGCCATCATGTTGCCGCACCCGAACCGGCTGTTCTCCCGGCGCGAACTGGAAATCGCCGTCTGGGGGCGGGAGCAGGAGTCGAGCGACAACTTGCGTAGCGTCCTGCATACCGTGCGCAAAGCGATGGACGGCCAGGCCGGCATCGAAATCCAGAACGTCCATGGCCTCGGCTACAAACTCGTCGCCGCCTGATTTCGGCGCCAGCATGCGCCTGCGCATTGCCGCCGCGCTGGCGGCGCTCGTCCTGCTGGTCATCCTGATCCAGTCGCTCATCCTTGTTTACCAGCTTGATCGCAAGGAAGAGGAATTCATCAACACCCAGTTGAATGACCAGATCGCCTACAGCATGGAGGTGTGGAGCAAGTCGCCCGACCTCGCTTTTCCCAATACGCCAGCCATGTGGCTGTACCGCATCGGCCAGGGCCAGCCTCCCGTCAACGTGCCGCCCTTCATGGCCGAACTCAAGCCCGGCAACCACGAGGTATACCTGGGCAGCAAGGAATACCACGTCGCGGTGCGCGAGGACGGGCAGGCACGTTACATCCTGGCTTATGACGTGGAAGATCATGAAGACCGTTTGGATGAACTGATCTTCGTCACCGTGCTCGCGGCAGTGGCTCTTGCGCTGCTCACCTTGCTGGGCGGCTACCTACTCGCCGGCCGCCTGACCCGGCGCCTGGAGACTCTGGCTGACAAGGTCGAACAGGAAATACCAGGTTTCTTGCGCGAACCTGGCATGGAGCGCGAGGTGGCCGCGCTGGCCGAGGCGCTTGATCACTATCGAACCCGACAGGGCGAAATGCTGGAGCGGGAACGCGCTTTTGCCGCCAATCTGTCGCACGAACTGCGTACCCCGCTGACCGGCATCCGGACCGATGCGGAACTGCTGGCCAGCCTGCCTGATTTGCCGGAGGCGGTGGGGCGCCGGGCGACGCGCATCGTGGCCAGCGTGGATCGTGTCAATGCACTGGCCAGCAGTCTGTTGTTGCTGGCGCGCGAGGCGCGGCCGGGCGCCGCGACGGAGATTCTGTTGCGGCCGGCCATCGTGAGCATCTGGGAGTCGGTGCAGCTGGCGACGCCGAAGGCCGTCGAGTTCATTCTGGAGGTGCCAGAGACTGCCGGCATCAAAGGCGATCCGGTTTTCTTCGATCTGGTATTGCGCAATGTCCTGGATAACGCCCTGCGCTACAGCGACGAGGGGCGGATCGTCTGTCGCCTGAACGGAACCCGCCTGAGCGTGACGGATTCCGGCCCCGGTTTTACGGCTGGGGAGCTGGAGCAGGTGTTCAACCGCTTCTTCGTCGGCCAGCGCGGGGCCAACGGTCTCGGGTTGGCATTGGTCCGTCACGTCTGCCTGGCCAGCGGCTGGCGGGTCAGCGCGCGCAACGCACCGGCAGGTGGTGGCGAGCTCACCATCGACTTCGGCCGTCTGCTGGCAGACGACGGCATCACAGATTCCTCACAAATCGCTCACTAAATCTTCACGCCCATCTTTCTAGAGTGCTCGGCATTTTGTTCGTAGCGTCGAGAGATGGATCGTTTTCAAGGTTTGAAGGGCCGGGCCATGCAAGTTTGGGGCCTCGGCATGCTGGTCGCGTTGGGTGTGTTTCTCCTGACCCGGGTCGTCTTGTTCGCCCACTCCGTCGTCATTGGCCAGCAGTCGGTGGACGGATTGCTGCCGGGCTTCCTGTTGGGCATTGTGCGGGACATTCCGGCTGCAGCGGTGGTTGGTTCGCCGTGGCTGCTGTTTGAGTTTTTGCTCTCCGCAAAATGGCGACATCGCCTGAGTCTGCCACTCTTTGCGCTCTACCTGTTCACACTGCTTTTCGTCGGGGTGGCTGAGGTCGTCTTCTGGGACGAATTCAGCGTTCGCTTCAACTTCATTGCGCTGGACTACCTGGTATTCACCACCGAGGTCATCGGCAATATCCGCGAGTCTTATCCGGTCGGCAAGATCGTCGCCGTGCTGTCGGCGCTGACCGGATTGCTGCTGTGGAGCTTGCGCAAGCCGCGCGCCCTCGCCCTGTCGGGGCATGAAGTTCGCAAGCCCCAACTGGCTTGGGCCATCGGTCTTGCGATGCTGGCTTGGGGCTTTGCCTACAAGATGACGCCGCCCGAATATTTCGGCAGCAGCTATGCCAACGAACTGGCCGATAACGGCTGGCGCAGCTTCCTGTGGGCGGCGCGCCAGAACAAGCTCGACTACCGCCAGTTCTATGCCACCCGCCCGGACGCCGAGGTAATGGCCGACCTGCATCGCCTGTCCGGGCATGGACAGGTCAGTGCGACCCATCAATCGTTGCGGAAGGCCAGCTTCAAGCCGATGCAGGGGGCCAATGGCAAGCAGCCTAACGTGGTCGTCGTCATGATGGAGAGCATGTCCGCCGAGTACATGGAGACCTTCGGCAGCGACGAGAAACTGACGCCTAATCTCGACCGTCTGGCCCGGGAGGGCATGCTGTTTACCCATCTTTACGCCGCCGGGACGCGCACTGTGCGCGGCCTGGAGGCCCTGTCGGCGGCGCTGCCGCCGCTACCGGGCAAATCTGTCGTGCGCTGGCCGAGCGTGACGAACCTGAACACGCTGGGTACAACGCTCGCTGCCCATGGCTGGTCGCGGCATTTCCTGTATGGCGGTTACGGCGCTTTCGACAACATGAACGCCTATTTCGGCGCGCAGGGCTACACGGTCACTGATCGCACCGGGTTCAAGGAAGGCCTGGTCGAGTTCGAGAACATCTGGGGGGTCGCCGACGAGCACCTGTTCGATCAGGTGCTGATCGAGATGGACCGCGAGTACGCCGCCGGCAAGCCCTTTTTTGGCCACATCATGACGGCCTCGAATCACATCCCCTTTACCTATCCGGAAGGGCGCATCGATATTCCATCGCCCGGCAAGCGTCGCGGTGGCGTCAAGTATGCGGACTACGCGGTCGGCCGCTTCATCGAGATGGCCAAGCAGAAACCCTGGTTCGACAACACCGTTTTCGTGTTTGTCGCCGACCACTGCGCCAGCAGCGCAGGCAAGACCAAGATTCCGGTGCATCGCTACCACATCCCGGCCATCGTCTATGCGCCCAAGCTGATTTCGCCGCGCCGGGTCGATACGCTGGCCAGCCAGATCGACCTGGCGCCGACCCTGTTGTCCTTGCTCGGTCTGGAAAGCGACGATCACTTCATCGGCAGAGATATTTTGGGCATGGCTCCGGAAGAGGGGCGCGCACTGCTATCGACCTACCAGAATCTCGGCTACCTGAAGGGCGACGTGATGACCGTCCTGCAGCCCAAGCGCAAGATCGAGACCTTCAAGATCAGCGCCGACGGCAAGGATGCTCAACCGATGCCGACCGATCCTCGTCTGGCTGAAGAAGCGATTGCCTATTTCCAGGGGGCGGCCGTCTTGATGGAGAAACACGGCAGCAACGGCATGCGGGTGACTCAATGAGAGCATCAAGCAATCCGTTCGCGGACGGAAACGGACAATCGGCAAAGCATGCAGCAAGGCATCTTGATCAGTCCGGCAGAGGTCTGGGCCGGGCGAGCGTTGTCGCGCTATTGATCCTGCTGGCCATGGCAGCCACGCTCATCGGCGAGCAAGGTGTGCATGGTGGTTTCAAGGAATTGCAGCAAATCACGGCTGCAGTCGGAGAGTCCTTCTGGACGAATGTCACCGTGCTCGGCGACTTCAGGGTGCTATTGGCGCTGATGCTGCCCATCAGTCTGCGTTATCCGCGCGTTTTCCTGTCATTCCTCATTGCATCGCTGCTGGCAGGCCTGGCAGTACGGGGATTGAAGCTGGCCTTCCACTTCCCTAGACCGATCCAGTTGCTTGGTAGCGAAGCGATGACGATCATCGGTATTCCACGCTCAGGCAAGAGTTTTCCGTCGAGCCATGCGGCGTTGGTTGCGGCCTGCGTGATGGTGTGGGTGGGGCAACTCGATTGGAAAAAAATCCTGCCGATGGCGGCATGTGGATTGCTCGTGGGGATGGCACGCGTCGCTGTCGGGGCGCATTGGCCGATCGATGTGCTGGTCGGGGCAATGGTCGGCATCTTGGCAGCTTGGCTGGCGAGTTGGCTTGCCAATCATCTGAGCCGATTCGTGACGCCGCTGCTCCAGCAACTTGTCGGTGCCTTGGCAGTGGTTGCCGTTTCCAGTCTGGCTTTCGACTCCTTGGGGTACCCGGAAGCCTTGCTTTTGCGCTGTCTGATTCTGGGGATAGGTGTTGCCGGCTATGGCGCGATGTATGTGCTGCCTGCACCGATCCGGCCTTGGTTCGGTGTGACAAACGAGCTAGGCAAGCCTCTCGATGCAAAGTGATCGTTCGGCCCCGGGCTTGTCCCTCGGGTGGGGGCGCCTCGTTGTTCTGTGGGGGGGCTGCCTGCTCGTCTTGTTGCTGGTTTCGCTGATCGGCCGCCCGGATATCCCCATCGATGAAACCCGCTATATCGGCGTTGCCTGGGAGAGCTGGTTACATGGCGACTGGCTGGTGCTGCATGCCAACGGTCAGCCCTATCATCACAAGCCGCCGCTGCTGTTCTGGCTGATCGGCGCCGGTTGGTCGCTGTTCGGGGTCAATGACTGGTGGCCGCGCGCCATCTCGACGCTCGCCTCCCTGGCCTGTGCCGTTCTTGTCGTCAGGATTGCCGAGAGGCTCTGGCCGGCGCAGCGTGAAGTGGCGACGCGGGCCGGTTGGCTGCTGCTGTCCGGGGTGTTGTGGTTGGTGTTCAGCACGGCGTTGATGTTCGATGTGCTACTGACAGCCTTTACCTTGCTTGCCCTGCTTTGTGTTCTCGATGCTGCATCGGCCGGTGGCAAGCAGCCGTGGCTCGTCTGCGGCGTGGCGATCGGTTTCGGGGTGCTGTGCAAAGGGCCTTTCATCCTGTTGATCGTCGTACCGGTTTGTTTCGCCGGCCCTTGGTGGGGTGGGGCGCGAGCCAGTGGCAAGTCATGGTGGCTCGGCGTGTTCGGCGCCTTGGCACTGGGCGGGGTGATGGCCTTGTCCTGGGTGGTGCCGGCCGCACTGGCCGGGGGCGAAGAATTTCGTAACGCCATCCTGTGGCGACAGGTCGCCGGCCGCGTATCGGGCGAACTGGCACACCGGCAGCCCTTCTGGTTCTACCTCGCTGTTCTGCCGGTGCTGGCTTTCCCGCTCTTTTTCGTCGCTCGAGCATGGCAGGGGGGTATGACCCAACTGAGGGGCTTTTCCGACTTCGGCGTGCGCTTCATCCTGGCTTGGATCGTTCCGGCATTTCTGTTGCTGTCGCTCTCTGGTGGCAAGCAGATTCACTACGTGCTGCCATTGTGGCCGGCGCTTGTGCTGCTGGTTGCCTTCGCCTGGCGAGATTCGGACAAGGGTCTCCTGTTTGTCCCCATGATCATCGCCGCCATCGGTCTGGCCCTCGTGGCTTATCCGTGGTGGGTCGAGGGAAAATGGTTTGCTTACCTGGCCAACCGCGAATGGCAATTCGCTGGCGTTTTGCTGGTGATTCTGGCGCTGGCGTTGTTCGGCGTGACCCGCAGGACACCTGCGGCCATCGCGCCGGCTTTGGCTGGCGCTTCGATGCTCATGCTCGGCATCCTGATGATTGGCGTGCTCAAAGCCTTCAGCCCGGCATTCGACATGACCCCGATGGCGAAACGCCTGAAGCAGCTTGAGTTGGAGGGGCGGGCGGTCGTTCATGTCAGTGCCTACAACGACCAGTACCACTTCTACGGTCGTTTGTCCCGCAACCTGGAGCAGGTTGGACGCGAGGAGGTCGGGAACTGGTTTGCCCTGAATCCGGACGGAATGGCGCTGGTCTATACGAAGACCTACGCCGAAGCCAAGCGGCTGCCGGCGGCTTTCGTGCAGCCGTATCTGTCGGGCGGTGTTGCCTTGATTGACCGCCGGGCATTGGCCAGCTGGCGCCCCTGAGGCGGCTGGCGGCCGCTAGGCCGAATACTGACTCGGGAAATCCACCCGGAAGCAGGCACCGCCCAATCGCAGCGAGCTGCCAACCCCGATCGATCCGCCATGCTGCAGGACAATCTGTCGAGCAATGGCCAGTCCCAGACCGCTGCCGCTGCTCTCGCTGCCGGGAAGACGGTAGAAGCGCTCGAACACGCGATCCTTTTCGTTTTCGGGAATGCCGGGGCCGCTGTCTTCCACCGTCAGCCAGGCCTGATCGTCCGTTCGGCCGCAAGCGACGGTAATGGTGCCGCCGGCCGGGGTATAGCGAATGGCGTTGTCCAACAGATTGCCCAGCAGCTCCTGCAGCAACAGACCGTTGCCCAGAACAATTGCCGGCTCAAGTTCGAAACCCAGGTCGATGCGTTTTGCGATGGCGTAGGGTAGCCAGGTTTCGGCCGCCTGCTGAACCAGCGCCTCCAGCGAAATCTCGCTTTGCGTCTGGGCTTTCGACGGCTCGGCGCGAGCCAGGGCCAGCATCTGGTCCACCAGGTGCGAGAGGCGTTGGGCCGCGGTCAGGATGCCTTCCAGCCGCTTGCGCGTTTCCGGTGCCGATTCGCTGGCAGTGGCTTCTACTTGGGCTTGCAAGGCGGCGATCGGTGTACGCAGCTGGTGGGCGGCGTCGGAAACGAAATTGCGCTGGCTGGCCAGCGATTGCTGCAGGCGTTCGAGCAGTCCGTTGATTTCCGTGACGACCGGCTGAATCTCCTCGGGGACGCCGACTCGTACCGGGCTGAGGTCGGCCTGCGAGCGTCCGGCCAGTTCCCTGCGCAGGCCGGCCAGCGGTTCGAGACCGGAGCGCACGCCAAACCAGACGACACTGATGCTGACTACCATCAACAGCAATTCGGGGATCAGCATGCCGAACAGGATTTCGCGGACCAGGGCATTACGTTTGACCATGGTCTCGGCCGCCAGGATGGTCAGGTGCTGGCCGGCGACATCGCGTTGCAGCGCGGCAACGCGTACCGATTGCTCGCCCATCATGGCGTCGTAGTAAGAGCGGCCTTCGCTGCCAAGGGTGCGCCAGCTTTCGTATTCAGGCATCGGCAGCTCGTCCTGACCATCGAGCAGTACGTCGTCGTCACCCCGCACCGCGTAATAGACGCGGTCGTACTTGTCCGTCAGCAAGACGGCACGGGCTTGCGGTGTCAGCGGCAACTGCGGCTTGCCGTTGACCACCTGCAACTGCTCGGCGACGGCCAGCGCCGTGTCGTAGAGCGCCCGGTCGTAGGCCTTGGTGGCGCTACGCAGCGCAACCCAGTACGCGGTGGCCGCACTGGCGATGAGGACCAGCAGCATCGCCGGCAACAGCCGGTCGAGCAGGATTGCGCGCAGGCTGGCGCGACTTTCAGTCATCGCCTTCGGGTTTTTCCAGGTAATAGCCCAAGCCGCGTACGGTGCGGATATTGATGCCGGCGGGTTCGAGCTTGCTGCGCAGGCGGGAGATGAATTTCTCGATGGCGTTGGGGGTGATTTCCTCTTCCCAGCTATACAAGGCCTGCATGATCTGGTCCTTGTCGATGATGCGGTTGACGCGGGAGGCGAGGAACTCGAGGGCAGCCCACTCACGTGCGGTCAATTCGAGCGGGTTGTTATCCAGCCAGGCGCGCTTGCCGACCGTATCCAGGCGAAGGCGGCCAAGGCGCAATTCGGGATCGGCGACGCCCTGGGCGCGGCGGATCAAGGCGCGCACGCGGGCTTCCAGTTCGGGGACGGCGACCGGCTTGACCACGTAATCGTCGGCGCCGATGTCGAGCACGCGCACGCGCTCTTCCAGGGCGAGGCGGGCCGAAAGTACGAGCACGGGCAGCTTTTGCTGGCGCTCGCGCAGGCGGCGCAGGATTTCGCTGCCGTCGAGACCGGGCAGGCCGAGGTCGAGGACTACCAGATCGAAAGCTTGTGTCGCCAACCAGCGGTCGGCTTCGTTGCCATCGCCGGTGGTATCGACCACGTAGCCGGAGTGGCGTAAGGCTCGGCTCAGGCCGTCGGCCAGCAAGGGATCGTCTTCGACAAGGAGGATGCGCATGATTGGTCAGAAATCGGTCAGGCCAGCCCAATACGATATCACTCCCGAAGGATTGGAACACCCATGTCGCGCCTGATTTTCTGTTTGCTGTTGTTGCCGGCGCTGGCCTTAGCTCAGGGCGCCGGCTCGCTGTCGCTGAAAGACGCGGAAAGCCTCTGGCGCGAGCATAGTCGCGAGCTGGCCTTGGCCCGTGTCGCTCTGGCCGGTGCCGAAGCCGACGTCAGAACTGCCGGGCAGGCACCCAATCCGGCGCTGTCGCTCGACGTATCCTCGATCAGCCCTTGGTCGGGCTATGGCGCCGGGGGCTGGAAGGACAAGAAGGTCGACAACGTGTTGCGCGTCGAGCAATTGATCGAGCGCGGCGGCAAGCGCGATCTGCGCGTCAAGGGCGCCGAGGCGCGGCGCGAGGCGGCAAGTCTTGATCTCAGCGCCACCGGTCGTCTGCAACTGGCCATGTTGCGGCGCGCTTATTTCGACCTTCTGCTGGCTCAGGAAAAACTGAAACTGGCAGCTGAGACTGCCGATCTCTACGCACGTACGCTGGAAGTGGCGGAAAAGCGCCTGAAGGTCGGTGACGTGGCGCCGGTCGACGTGTCGCGCATGTCGATCGACAAGGCTCGGGCCGACAACGACCTACGCCTGGCCCGTGGCGATCTTGAGCAGGCAAGGCTGGCGCTGGCCTACCTGATCGGGCGCGAGAACGAAGCGCAGGCGTTGCAGGCCAACGAGAGCTGGCCGAATCCCAATCAGGATCCATTGGCCGAGAGCGTATCGCTGGACAAGCGTCCGGACCTGGCAGCGGCGAAGCTGCGCATGAACGCTGCCGAGGCCGACCGCGATCTGGCGCGCGCGCTGCGCACCCGCGACGTGACCATCGGTGCCCAGTACGAACACACCAACCAGAGTACGCCGGTGAATAGCTATGGCATCGGCATCAGTGTGCCCATCTTCCTGTGGCACAGCCATGAGGGGGAAATTCAGCGGGCTGAGGCCGACTACGACGCGGCACGCCTGACTTACGAACAACAACGGGCGCTGGCGACCGGCCAGGTCGGCCAGGCGCGCAGCACGTTGCTCGTTGCAAGGGATCGTCTGTTGCGCTTGCAAAGCGGCCTGCTGGCCGACGCCGAGCGCGTCGCCAAGGCTGCCGAGTTGGCTTATGGCAAGGGCGCCATGGGCTTGATGGATCTGCTCGATGCCCGCCGTACCCTGCGCCAAGTACAAATCGAAGCGGCGACAGCGCGCGCCGACTACGCCAAGGCCCTGTCCGACTGGCAGTTGCAGGCCGAATACGAGAGAGAAAAATGAGAGACAAGTTGCTGTTGTGTGCGCTCGCCATCTTGCTGGCCGCGTGTTCGGCCAAGGAGGAGGCACCGAAGCAGGCCTTGGTGGTGGCCGATGGCGAGTTCGTTCGCATCACCGAGCCGGAAAAGGCGGATTTTCTCAAGCTTGCTGCGGTGCACCCCGATCAGGGCAGTATTTTGCGTTTGCCGGGCCGGCTGGTCTGGAATGAGGAAAAGACCGTGCGCGTCTTTCCGCAGGTCGGGGGGCGGGTTCAGAAGATTGCCGTCGATGTCGGGCAGCCGGTCAAGGCCGGCCAGGTGCTGGCCGTGCTCGGTTCGGCCGACTACGGTCAGGCCCAGGCCGATGCGCGCAAGGCGCGGGCCGATCTGCATGTCGCCGAGCAGGCGCTGGCCCGTAGCCGCGAGTTGCGCGAGGCCGGCATCGTCGCCGACAAGGATTTCCAGGTCGCCGAAGCCGATGCCCAGCGCGCCCGCGCCGAATCCGCTCGCGCCAGCCGACGACTGAACGGCCTGGGCGGCGACGGTGATGGCGGTTATGCGCTGACCAGCCCGCTGGCCGGCATCGTCGTCGAGCGCAACATCAATCCGGGGCTGGAATTCCGTCCCGAACAGGATGCTGCGCCGCTCTTCGTCGTGACCGATCCATCCAGCCTATGGTTGCAGCTCGATGCCGGCGAGTCCGATCTGGCCAGCCTGAAGCGCGGCCTGGAGGTTGATATCGAGGTTAAACAATATCCCGGCGAACGCTTCAAGGGCGTGATCCGCCATGTGGCCGATTTCGTCGATCCGCAAAGCCGGACGATCAAGGTGCGCTGCGAGGTGCCGAACAAGGAGCGCCTCCTGAAGGCAGAGATGTTCGCGCAGGCCTTGGTCGAGTTGCCGGCCAGCGGCCAGTTGCGCGTGCCGGCTGCCGCCGTCATGTTGCAAGGTGATCAGCGTTATGTGCTGGTCGAGGCCGATGCCGGGCGTTATCGCCGCCAGCGCATCGAAGCTGGCAGCGAGCGCGATGGTGCAATCGAGGTACGGGCTGGCCTGAAAGATGGCGACAAGGTGGTGGTCGAGGGCAACCTGAATCTCGCCAAGTATTTCCGGGCGACGGCAGGCGACGCCAAATGATCAAGCGCATCGTCAATTTTGCGCTCAACCAGCCGCTCTACATCCTGCTCGGCCTGGCGCTGTTCATCGGTATCGGCCTGTCGGCCTTCCGCACGCTGCCGATCGAGGCCTTCCCCGATGTGACCGATACCCAGGTGACGGTGATTTCGCTCTATCCGGGCCGTGCACCGGAGGAGGTCGAGAAGCAGGTCACGGTGCCGCTGGAAATCGCGCTGGCCGGTGTGCCCAACTCGATCCGCATGTTTTCGCACACGCAGTTCGGGCTCTCGTTCATCGTCATCACCTTCGACGAAAAGCCCAGCCTGTTCATGGCGCGCCAGTTGGTCGAGGAGCGTCTGCGCGGCCTCGATCTGCCGGAAGGCGTCGAACCCGAACTCGCTCCGCCGGCCACGGCAACTGGCGAAATCTTCCGCTACCGCCTGGAGGCGCCGGGTCTGAAACCGGCCGAACTGCGCGCGGTGCAGGACTGGAACGTCATGCGCCAGTTGAAGCAGGTGCCGGGTATTGCCGACGTCGTCTCGCTCGGCGGGCCGATCCGCCAGTACGAGGTGCGGCCCGACCTGGCCAAGCTGCGCGACTACAAGATCACGCTCGGCCAGCTGTTCGGCGCCCTGCAACGGGCCAACGCCAATGCCGGTGGCGGCTCGGTGGCGCAGGGAAGACAGCAGTACCTGATCCGCTCCATCGGCCGCCTGCGCTCTTCGGCAGAAATCGGGCAGGTCGTCGTCGCCGAGCACAAAGGCTCGCCGCTGCTCGTGCGCGATGTCGCCGAAGTGGTCGAATCCCGTGTGCCGCCGCAGGGCATCGTCGGTTACAGCGATGCACAAGGCGACGAGGACGAGGTGGTGTCTGGCATCGTGCTGCTGCGTAAGGACGAGAACCCTTCCATGGTGCTGGAAGCGCTGAAGGCCAAAGTCGATGCGCTCAATGCCGGCGGCCTGCCGGAAGGCGTCAAGCTCATTCCTTACTACGATCGCTCCTGGCTGATCGGCAAGACGCTGAAGACGGTATTCACCAATCTGCTCGAAGGCGCGGCGCTGGTCACGCTGGTGCTCTATCTCTTCCTGGCCGACCTGCGGGCGGCGGCCATCGTTGCCGCCATCATCCCGCTGGCCCTCCTCGGCACCTTCATCGGCCTGACCCTGGCCGGCATCCCCGCCAACCTGCTGTCCTTGGGAGCGATGGACTTCGGCATCATCGTCGATGGGGCGGTCATCGTCATCGAGAACATCTTCCGGAGATTGGGCGAGGCGCATAAGGGCGACGATCATCGACCCCGCGAGCGGACCATTCGCGAGGCGGTGATCGAGGTCGGCCGACCGACGGTTTTCTCGATGATCATCATTATCGTCGCCCACCTGCCGATCTTCACCATGCAGCGGCACGAGGGCAAGATTTTTGCGCCGATGGCCTACTCGGTGGTGGCGGCGCTGATCACTTCGCTGATCCTGTCGCTGACGCTGGTGCCCTTCCTGTCCAAGATCGCCTTCAGGAAGCATGTGCCGCACGAAGAAACCAAGCTGATGCACTGGCTGATGGATTTCTATGATCCATTGCTCAAGTGGGTGCTGGCCAACAGCCGGAAGGTGCTGCTGGCCGCCCTGGCAGCGCTGGCGTTGACCGTCGCCGTGGCACCGCGGTTGGGCACGGAATTCCTGCCTGAGCTGAACGAGGGATCGATCTGGGTGAACATCACCTTGCCGACCTCCGTGTCGGTCGACGAGGCGCGCAGCGAATTGCGCAAGCTGCGGCGCACGCTGGCCGATTTCCCCGAGGTCAAGGCGGTGGTTTCCAAGGCCGGCCGTCCGGAGGATGGAACCGATCCCAAGAACATCAACATGACCGAGATGCTGCTCGACCTGA
Source organism: Azonexus sp. (assembly GCA_041904995.1). Taxonomy (GTDB): domain Bacteria; phylum Pseudomonadota; class Gammaproteobacteria; order Burkholderiales; family Rhodocyclaceae; genus Azonexus. The sequence goes on along the minus strand of JAYRMB010000013.1, from coordinate 67,442 downwards.
AGCCGGAATCGCAGTGGCGCCCGGGCATGACCAAGGAACAGCTGGTCCGCGATATGGAGGACAAGCTGAACGATATGCCAGGCATCGAGCCGACCTTCAGCCAACCCGTGCGCGACCAGATTCTCGAATCGATTTCGCAGATCGATGGCCAGATCGTCATCAAGCTTTTCGGGGACGACCTCGAAACCCTGCGCCACAATGGCCGCGAAGTGCTCGACCGGATCGGCCAGGTGCCCGGCGTGGTGCGTGCCTTCATTGACCGCGATGGTGAGTTGCCGCAATACCGCCTGGAAATTGACCGAGCCGCCGCTGCGCGCTACGGCCTGAACGTGGCCGATATCCAGGATGTGATCGAAACGGCGCTGGCCGGCAAGGTGGCAACGGAACTCTGGGATGGCGAACGTCACTTCAGCGTGGTGGTGCGTCTCGACGAGTCGTCACGCCAACTCGATCGGCTCAAGGACATCCTGATTCCCACGCCAGGCGGCGCCCAGGTGCCCTTGGCCAACCTGGTCGACTTCAAGGTTGCCAGCGGCGCCATGAACATCGCCCGCGAATCCGGCCGGCGGGTGATCGCCATCGGCGTCTTCATCCGTGACCGCGACATGGGTAGCATCGTCGCCGACATGCAGAAGGCGACCAAGGATCTGAAGCTGCCGCAGGGCTATTCGATCACCTGGTCGGGCGAATTCGAGAACCAGGAGCGCGCCATGCAGCGCCTGATGCTGGTCGTGCCCTTATCCATCCTGATGATCTTCGTGTTGCTGTTCGATGCCTTCAAGTCTTTCCGCGATGCACTGATCATCATCAGCAACATTCCGTTTGCCCTGATCGGCGGCATATTCGCCTTGCTGCTGACCGGTATTCCGTTGTCGGTGTCGGCAGCCATCGGCTTCATCGCACTGTTCGGGCAGGCGGTGCTGAACGGCGTGGTCATGGTCAGCTACATCAACCAGCTCCGGCGCGAAGGGGCGGACATCTATCAGGCGGTCTATCAGGGGGCACTGTCGCGGCTGCGTACCGTCTTGATGACGGCCTGGCTGGCCATGCTCGGCCTGCTGCCGATGGCCCTCTCCCATGGCATCGGCTCGGAGACCCAACGGCCGTTGGCGCTGGTCGTCATCGGCGGTCTGATTTCGGCCACGGTCCTGACCTTGTACGTATTGCCGGCGCTCTACTACTTCGTCGCCACCCATCCGCGCCTGGCCAAGGCCTTGCATTGATGCTGGCGCGCCGTTCCTGGCTGCTGTTCGGTCTGGCGCTGTCTGCCGCGTCCTTGTGGGCAGCGGATGGGCGAGCCACTTGGGTGCTGGAAAACGATGTCGATGTCGATTACCGCAATGGCGTCTACCTTGCGAGCCTGAGCTTCAAGGTGCCGGTAAAAACGGCGATCGTGCTCGATGTGCTGACTGATTTCGAGCACATGGCCCTGTTCGTGCCGAATCTGACGCAAAGCCATATCGTCGAGCGCGTGGGGAAAAGCTATCGGGTCGTGCAGGATGGCAAGGCGACGTTCGGGCCGTTCAACGTCGACTTTCACTCGTTGCGCAAGATCGACGTGCTACCCGACGGGCGCCTGGTTTCCGAATCGTTACCGGGATCGAGCAGCCGCAGTCATAGTGAAATGAAGGTGCAGGCACTGGCCGATGGCTGGACCAAGCTCGATTACCAATTGGAACTGGAGCCGTCGGCCTGGATACCCTCGTCGCTTGGCGTCGGCTTCCTGCGCCATGAACTGATCGAACAGTTCGAGGCCATGGCGCGCGAGATGCTGCGTCGCCAGCAAGCGGCGAAGCGCTAAAAAAAAGACCCGCCGAAGTAGGCGGGCCAAGCGTCTCTAGGAGGAGTTGCTGTGGGCATATTGTCGCGTCGAGCCCTGACCGCAACCTGACCAAATGGCAAAAATTACAAGCAGAGCACGCAGAACCAGACGGCTGCGGCGTTGAGCAGGGACAGCAGAACGGCTGCGCTACCCATGTCCTTGGCCCGTTTTGCCAGTTCGCTCTTCTCCGGCGAGGCCTTGTCGACCACTGCCTCGACTGCCGAATTTAGGATTTCGACGATCAGAATCAGCAGAATGCTGCCGACCATCAGCGCCCGGTCGCCCCCGGTCTTGCCCAGATAAATGGCTAAGGGAATGGCGATGGCGGCAAGCAGCACTTCCTCGCGGAAGGCCGCTTCGTTCTTCCAGGCGGCGCTGAGGCCATCGCGCGAGTAGCCGAGCGCGTTGATCAATCGGGTCAGCCCCTGTTTGCCTTTGAACTCCTCGAAGCCGCTCATAATTCAGTTTTCTGTGAAGAGGCCGGTTTTTGCCCATTTTTGCGTGTGCACCGCAGATGCATATGGTTGTGGCTGTCTTTGCGCAATTCGAATAATTCACTGGCGATCACGAGATCGCTTAATTTTGCGTAACCGTAGTTCCGTTGGTCGAAGGCTGACCAGTTTTTGTTGATGTGCGAGCCGACAGCACCTAAAGCTGCCCAGCCGGACTCATCGGAAACAGCAGCGACGGCGTTACGTAAGTGGTTGACTAGGCGGGTATCGCTACGCAGTTCGTTGGTGGTTTTGCGAGAAGGTGGCATTTGAACCGCGATGTTCGGCGAATCGTTGAGTGCTGGCTCTCCCAGGCTTTCGAGAAACAAGAATTTGGTACAAGCGTTCACGAACGGCTGGGGTGTTTTCTTCTCGCCAAAGCCGAATACTTTGTGACCATTGGCCCGTAGTCGCATGGCCAGTGGCGTGAAGTCCGAGTCGCTGGAAGCGATGCCAAAAGCTGCCAGCTTCTGGCCATGTAGCAAATCCATCGCATCAATGATGATGGCGCTGTCCGTTGCATTCTTGCCCTTGGTATAGGCGAACTGCTGGATTGGCTGGATTGCGTGATCGTGCAGGATTTCCGCCCAACCGTTCAGCGTCTGGTTCTTCCAGTCGCCGTAGGCACGACGTATGTTGATCACCCCGTATTTGGATAGCTCGTCAAGAATTGCCGTAATTTTTCTAGCGGGGCAATTATCAGCGTCGATCAGAAGCGCAATCCCGTTATGTTCCATTGAAATTTCCTAACGCTTGGCCAGCATCGGTTTCAGGAAGCGGCCGGTGTGGCTGGCCTTGCATTTGGCGACTTCCTCCGGGGTGCCGGCAACCAGGATGCGACCGCCGCCGCCACCGCCCTCGGGGCCGAGGTCGACAATCCAGTCGGCGGTCTTGATCACGTCGAGGTTGTGCTCGATGACGACGATGGTGTTGCCGTTGTTGGCCAGCCGCTGCAGCACGCTGAGCAGCATCTCGATGTCCTGGAAGTGCAGGCCGGTGGTCGGCTCGTCGAGGATGTACAGCGTGCGGCCGGTGTCGCGCTTGGAGAGTTCGAGCGCCAGCTTGACGCGCTGCGCCTCGCCGCCGGACAGCGTGGTCGCGCTCTGGCCGAGAGTGATGTAGGACAGGCCGACATCGACCAGCGTTTGCAGCTTGCGGGCGACGACCGGCACGGCATCGAAGAATTCGCGCGCCTGCTCGACGGTCATGCCGAGGATGTCGTGGATGTTCTTGCCCTTGTACTGGATTTCCAGCGTTTCGCGGTTGTAGCGCTTGCCGTGGCAGACGTCGCAGGGCACGTAGATGTCGGGCAGGAAGTGCATCTCCACCTTGATCATGCCGTCGCCCTGGCAGGCCTCGCAGCGCCCGCCCTTGACGTTGAAGCTGAAACGTCCGGGGCCGTAACCACGGGCGCGCGATTCCGGCACCTGCGAGAACAGCTCGCGAATCGGCGTCAGCAGCCCGGTATAGGTCGCCGGGTTGGAGCGCGGCGTGCGGCCAATGGGGGCCTGGTCGACGTTGATCACCTTGTCGAACAGGTCGAGGCCGACAATCTCCTTGTGCGGCGCCGGCTCGGTGGTCGAGCCGTAGAGATGCTTGGCGGCCGCGGCGTACAGCGTGTCGTTGATCAGCGTCGATTTGCCCGAACCGGAAACGCCGGTCACGCAGGTGAGCAAGCCGCCGGGAATCTCCAGCGTGACGTCGCGCAGGTTGTTGCCGTAGGCACCGACCACTTTCAACTGCTTGTCCGGATTGGCCGGGCGGCGTTTTTCCGGCATGGCAATCTTGCGCCGGCCGGCCAGGTAGTCGCCGGTCATCGACGCCGGGTTGGCCGCCACTTCGGCCGGCGTGCCGTGGGCGACGATGGCACCGCCATGGACGCCTGCACCGGGGCCGATGTCGACCACGTAGTCGGCCAGGCGGATGGCGTCTTCGTCATGCTCGACGACGAGCACCGTGTTGCCCATGTCGCGCAGGTTGCGAAGGGTTTCGAGCAGGCGGTCGTTGTCGCGCTGGTGCAGGCCGATGGACGGCTCGTCGAGCACATACATGACGCCGGTCAGGCCGGAGCCGATCTGCGAGGCCAGGCGGATGCGCTGCGCTTCGCCGCCGGAAAGCGTCTCGGCCGAGCGTTCCAGGCACAGGTAATCGAGGCCGACGTTGATCAGGAAGGAGAGGCGGGCGGTAATTTCCTTGAGGATCTTCTCCGCCACCTGTGCCTTGGCGCCGGTCAGCTGCAGGCAATTGAAGTAATTGCGCGCCTCGCCGAGCGGCAGGCGGTTGATTTCGTGCAGCGTCTTGTCGCCGACGCGCACGTGGCGCGCCTCGGTGCGCAGGCGCGAGCCGGAGCAGGTCGGGCAGGTCGAGCTGCTGATGTATTTCGACAGCTCCTCGCGTACGGCCTGCGAATCGCTGCCGCGGTAGCGCCGTTCGAGGTTGGGAATGATTCCCTCGAAGCTATGGCTGCGGTCGAAGCGCGTGCCTTTCTCGTTCTGGTACTTGAAGCTGATCGAATCGCGCCCGGAGCCGAACAGGATGACGTTGCGCACTTCTTCCGAGAGTTGCTCGAAGGGCGTATCGACATCGAACTCGTAGTGGGCGGCGAGCGATTCGAGAATCTGGAAGTAGAACTGATTCTTCTTGTCCCAGCCGCGAATCGCGCCGGCGGCCAGCGACAGGTGCGGCGCGGTGACGACGCGCTTGGGGTCGAAGAACTGGATCACGCCCAGGCCATCGCACTTCGGGCAGGCGCCCATCGGGTTGTTGAAGGAGAAGAGGCGCGGCTCCAGTTCCTGCAAGGCGTAGGAGCAGACCGGGCAGGCGAACTTGGCCGAGAACATGTGTTCGACGTTGCTATCCATCTCCAGCGCGATGGCCCGGCCGTCGGCATGGCGCAGCGCGGTTTCGAAGGATTCGGCCAGGCGCTGGCGCATGTCCTCGCGCACCTTCAGGCGGTCGACCACGACGTCGACCGTGTGCTTGTGTGTCTTGGCCAGCTTGGGCACGGCGTCGATTTCATAGACGGTGCCATCGACGCGCACGCGGGCGAAGCCCTGGGCGCGCAGTTCGGTGAACAGTTCGAGCTGCTCGCCCTTGCGGTTGGCCACCACCGGCGCGAGGATCATCAGCTTGGTGTCCTCGGGCAGGGCCAGCACGTGATCGACCATCTGCGACACGGTCTGAGCTTCGAGCGGCTGGTTATGGTCCGGGCAGTAGGGCGTGCCGGCGCGGGCATAGAGCAGGCGCAGGTAATCGTGGATTTCGGTGACGGTGCCGACGGTCGAGCGCGGGTTGTGCGAGGTGGCTTTCTGCTCGATGGAAATGGCCGGGCTCAAACCCTCGATCAGGTCGACGTCGGGCTTTTCCATCAATTGCAAAAACTGCCGGGCGTAGGCCGACAGCGATTCGACGTAGCGGCGCTGGCCCTCGGCATACAAGGTGTCGAAGGCGAGTGAGGACTTACCCGAGCCGGAGAGGCCGGTGATCACAATGAGCTGGTCGCGCGGCAGGTCGAGGTTGATGTTCTTGAGGTTATGCGTGCGCGCGCCGCGGATGCGGATGCTTTCCATCGCTGTTCTGCAAGGGTTGGGATGAAGTTTGAACTATACGCAAAAGCATCGTTCCATGCACGGAAAACTGTATGGTTATACAGTTGTTTTGCCGCTCGCTCGGTGCCCGCTACCGCTCATGCCAGCGGGTTTGCCGAATGGGTAATTGCCGTCGATACTTGTCATGACGCCTTGCCGGCGTCGCTTCCTTTCGACCCTTCCCGCCGCCGCCATGTCCGAAACCGCCAGCCACGTCTTTGCCGCCGCCCTGCCGGCCGCCCTCAACCAGCGCTACGAAATCCGCGGCGAACTGACCCAGACGCCGAGCAGCCGCTCCTTCCTCTGCCTGGATAACTTCACCCAGCACGAAGTGGCGCTCAAGATCGCCCTGCCCGGCGTCTTCGACGGCGATGCGGCAGCGCGCAAGGCCTGGCTGAACGAGATCCGCATCGTCGGCAACCTGCGCCATCCTTATATTGCGGCCATCGACGATGCCGGTTTTGCCGATGGTCAGCCCTATATCGCCGGCGAGCACTTTGCGGCGGGGACGTTGAGCAGCTGCGTGCGCGGTGGGCGTCTGAAATCGGTCGGTGAAGTGCTCGAAATCATTCACAAATGTGCCAGCGCGCTCGATTACGTCCGCCAGGCCGGCGTCATCCATCGCCGCCTGCGCCCGGAAAACATCTTCTACGTCGGCCACGGCGAAGCCAAGGTCGGCAACTTCGGCGCCGTCTATTGGGAAGGCAAGGCGGCCCAGCCCAACCCGCTCGACGCCCTGCGCTACCGTGCGCCAGAGGCGCCGAACGGCCAGGGCAGCCTGGCCGCCGACATCTACGCCCTCGGCATCGTCCTGCACCAGTTATTGACCGGCGCCTGCCCGTTCGAAGCCGACGATCTCGACCTCTTGCGCCAGCGCATCGCCAAGGGCGAACGTAAGCCGCTGGCCCACTGGCGCAACGACCTGCCGGAAGGCCTCGATGCCCTGCTCGACGGCATGCTGGCCGTCGATCCGGCCGCCCGCTTCGCCAACTGGGCCGCCGTGCTCGCCGCCGTCTCTGAGCTGGCCGGCCGCCTCGGCCCTGCCGCCGACAATCCGGAACAACCGACCCAGGCCGAACTCTACGAGCGCCTGCGCGCCCTGCCGCTACTCAAGCCCCTCGACGACGCCCAACTCTGGGAACTGCTGCGCCTGTCGCGCTGGCGCAACGTGCCGGCCGGCACCACCTTCATGCGCGAAGGCGGTGAGGCGCTCTCCTGCTACCTGCTGCTCAACGGCGAAGCCAAGGTCCTGCGCGAACACAAGCTGATTGCCATGTTCGACCCCGGCACCCTGTTCGGCGAAATGGCCTTCGCCGAAGAACCGCCCGAACTGCGCGCCGCCACGGTCGTGTCCACCACGCCGGCGACCATCGGCAAGTGGGCCTACGCCAAGCTGCTCAAGGCCTCGCCCGGACTGCAGTCGAAAATGCTCGAAATCTTCTGGCGCCTCGCCGTCGCCCGCCTGAAGAAATCCGACGAACGCTACCTGCGCCTGTACAACCAGACCAACGCCACGCCGGCCTGATTGCTCACTGCTGCGGTGCACCGGCCAAAAAGGGCAAAAACCGAAGTCGGCTTTGGGAGGTGCGTGGCGGGCTGGCGGCGGTTTTATTGGGGGATGCGTTGATTGATTCGAAGCTGTCATTCCCGCGGAGGCGGGAATCCAGAAAAATCGACAAAACTGGATTCCCGCTTTCGCGGGAATGACGTCATTCGCTAGTTGCTGCCATCTTCGCCCAGGCCGTATTTGCGGATCTTGTCGTGCAGCGTGGTCTTGGCGACGACCAGCGCCTCGGCGGTGCGGCCGAGGCTGCCGTGGCGGCGCAGGGCGTCGGCGATCAGGGCGCGTTCGAAGGCTTCGACAGTTTCGGAGAGCGGCGTCGGGCCATCGGGCGTGGGCTGGCCGAAGGGCGGCGAGCCGCTTTCGATGCCGAGCACGCAGCGGTCGGCGACGTTGCGCAGTTCGCGGACATTGCCCGGCCAGGCGTAGCCAACCAGTTGCTGGATGCGGCCGGCGTTGACCTCGGGGACCGGCCGCTGGTGTCGGGCGGCGGCTTGCAGCAGGAAGTGTTCGAAGAGCAGCGGGATGTCCTCGCGGCGCTCGCGCAGGGGCGGCAGGGCCAGCGTGGCGACGCTGAGCCGGTAATAGAGGTCGTTGCGGAAGCCGCCCTTGGCAGAGAGTTCGAGCAGATCGGTCTTGGTGGCGGCGATGACCCGGCAGTCGATGGGGATGGTCGTGTTCGAGCCGAGGCGCTCCAGCGTCCGTTCCTGCAGCACGCGCAGCAGCTTGATCTGCATGGCGAGCGGCATGCTCTCGATCTCGTCGAGGAAGAGGGTGCCGCCGCTGGCGTATTCGATCTTGCCGACCCGGCGCTTGGCGGCGCCGGTGTAGGCGCCCGCTTCGTGGCCGAAGATTTCGCTGTCGAACAGCGTTTCCGGCAGGCCACCGCAATTGATCGCGACGAAATTGCCGTGCCGGCGGTTGCTGCATTCGTGCAGGCAGCGGGCGAGCAGTTCCTTGCCGGTGCCGGTTTCGCCGTGGATCAGCACGTCGGCGGCGCTGCCGGCCAGGCCGCTGACCAGGTCGCGCAGCTTCTGCATGCTCGGGGCGCGGCCGATCAGCTTGCTTTCCAGTTGGTCGCGCTGCTCGAGCTGGCGGCGCAGTTCGCGCACTTCGAGGACGAGGCGGCGTTTTTCCAGCGCGCGGCGGACGACTTCCACCAGGTATTCCGGCGGAAAGGGTTTCTGGATGAAGTCGTAGGCGCCGTCCTTCATCGCCTGCACCGCCATCGAAATGTCGCCGTGGCCGGTGATCAGCACCACCGGTAGTTCCGGATCGACAGCCAGGGTCTCGCGCAGGAAGCTCATGCCGTCCATCTTGGGCAGGCGGATGTCGCTGACGACGATGCCGGGGAAATCTCGGCCCAGCCGGCGGCGGGCCTGTTCGGCGCTGCCGACGCATTCGGCGGCGATGCCTTCGAGCTGCAAAGCCTGCTCGCAGCCCAGGGCGACATCCGGGTCGTCTTCGATGATCAGGACTTTCAAGGCGTCACTCATGATCTTTGGCCTCATGGCAGAGCGGGATTTCCAGCGTGAACAGGGCGCCGCCCTCCGGGTGGTTGGCGCCGGCTAGCGTGCCGCCGAAATCGCGCACGATGCCGGCCGAGATGGTCAGGCCGAGGCCCAGGCCGACGCCGGCTTCCTTAGTCGTGAAGAAAGGCTCGAACAGGTGGCTGAGCGCGGCTTCGTCCAGGCCCGGCCCGTGGTCGCGCACGGTCAAGCGGGCCACGGTACCGGCGCTTTCGCAGCCCAGTTCGATGATCGGGGCCGTCTGATCATGCATGGCGTCGAGGGCGTTGCCGATCAGGTTGATCAGCACCTGTTCCAGCCGGTTGGCATCGCACAGCGCGAAGGGCTCGGGCAGTGGGCAATGGCGGCGGATTTCGGCATGGGCTTGGCTCAGGCGCGGGTCGAGCACGGCCAGCGCATTGTCGAGGGCTTGGCAAAGAGCGACCGGCTTCGGCTGGCCGGTCGATTTGCGGGCGAAAGCGCGCAACTGGCCGGTGATGTTGCCCATGCGGTCGACCAACTGGGCCATGCGTTCGAGATTGGAGCGGGTAGTGGCGATGTCGCCCCGGTCGAGAAAGCGCACGCCGTTGCCGGAGAGGGTGCGCAAGGCAGCCAGCGGCTGGTTGAGTTCGTGGGCGATGCCGGTCGATAGCTGGCCGATCACCGCCAGCTTGCCGGCCTGCACCAGTTCGTCCTGGGCGGCGCGCAGCGTGCGTTCGGCGCGGATGCGCTCGGCGATCTCGTCTTGCAGCAGGTGATTGGCGGCGGACAGGTCGGCGGTGCGCTCATCGACCTTGAGTTCGAGTTCGTCGTGCGCTTTTTGCAAGGCTTCGCGGGCGGCCAGGCGGTCCTTGAGATGGCGGCGGCGCTCGTCGAGCATCAGGCCGAGCATGAACAGGAGGGCGGCGCCGACCACGGCGACGGTGGCGCGGCTCTGCGCAATCTCGTCGACCTGTTCGAGGTGGGAGAGTACGGTCAGGGTCCACGGTGTGCCGGGCAGCGGACGCGATTGGGCCAGAAAGCGGCCGGCCACCGGATAAACCGAGACGACCTCAGGCAACGTCTTGCTGATGCTGACCAGGCGGGCGCCATGGTCGAGTTCGCTGATTTCCTTGAGGCCGAGCGGTTTCAGGGCGCGGCGATTGTATTGCTGGGTCTGGTCGAAGGCGCGCCGGGTCGCCTCGTCGAGTGGGCGCAGCGTGGTGAATTTCCAGTCGGCGACCGAGCCGAGGATGACGACGCCGTTTTCGTCGCTCACCATGGCCGGCGCTTCGACGGTGCTCCAGGACTTTTCCAGTTGCTCCAGACTGACCTTGATGACGGCGACGCCCAGCGTCTTGCTGTCGTCGACCAGGGTGGAAGCCAGGTAATAGCCCGGCTCGCCGCGCGTCGTGCCAATGCCGAAGAAGCGCCCGTTACCACTGTCGATGGCGTCGCGGAAATAGGGGCGGAAGGAGAGGTCTTCGCCGAGGAAACTGTCGGCCCGCCGCCAGTTGCTGGTGGCGACGACATGGCCGGCAGTGTCGATGACGTAGATCGAGAGCGTGCCGGCGCGTTCGTTCAGTTGTTCCAAGTAGGCATTGACCTGCGGCGTCAGCTTGTTGCCGGCCGGGTGCCTGAGCAGGTCCAGCACATCGCGCTCCAGGCCGAGGGTGCCGGGCAGGAAGGCGTACTTGCCGATCTCGCGTTCCAGGCTGGCCGTGTACAAATCCAGCCGGTGCAGGCCGGTCGCCTGCAACTCGGAAAGCCCCAGGCGCTGGGCGATGCGGTGCGCCCCGAAGCCGCTCAAGCCCATCAGGGCGAGCAGCAGCAGGAAGATCGTCAGGTGGCGCAGATGGCGGCGGGGCATGGGAGGCTTATGTTAGCAGGGCTGGGCAGGGGGCCGCTTAGTGGAGGATGTCCAGCAATTGCTTGCCGATCAGGACGGCGACGACGCCGAGGAAAGCCTTGCGGATGAAGCCGGCACCATGTTTGAGCGCGAGATGGGTGCCGAGCTGGCCGCCGGCCAGGTTGCAGACGGCCATGGTCAGGCCGACCGCCCACAGGATGGGGCCGTGGCTGGCGAAGAAGCCGATGGCCGAAATGTTGGTGGCGGTGTTGATGACCTTGGCGCTGGCCGAGGCGCGGATGAAATCCATGCCGAACAGGCGGACGAAACCGAAGATCAGGAAACTGCCGGTGCCCGGCCCGAAGAAGCCGTCGTAGAAACCGATCAGCAGGCCGAACAGGGCGCCCCACCACGGGTCGCTCGGGCGCGGCTCGTGGGTTTCGACCTGGCCGAGATCCTTGCGCAGGAAGGTGTAGATGGCGACCGTCAACATCATCACCACGACCAGCGGGCGCATGGCTTCGCGGGATATCCAGGCGACCACGGCCGCACCCAGCCAGGCGCCAAGCAGGGCGGCGGCGGTCGCCGGCAGAACCAGGCGCCAGGGAATCTGGACCGCGCGGGCATAGCGCCAGAGGGAAGCGCCGGTGCCGGCGATGCTCGACACCTTGTTGGTGCCGAACAGGGTCGGGATCGCGGTCTGCGGGAAGGTGGAAAGCAGCACCGGAATCTGGATAAGGCCGCCGCCGCCGACCACGGCGTCGACCATGCCGGCGAAGAAGGCGGCGGGCGCGAGGATGAACCAGTCGAGTGTCATGACATGCTCAAAAAAAGACCCGGCGCACCGGGCGCCAGGTCGAGAAAAGGTCCAGCGAGGGCAGCCAGACCTGGAGGATCGGTGTGCTTACGCAGCGGCCGTGACTTCTTCGCCAGCAACCGGCAGAGCCTCGTCGCGTTCGGCCAGGGTTTCGTCCACCGGGTCGATGGCGTTTTCCCACTTGGCGACGACGGCGGTGGCGATGGCATTGCCCAGCACGTTGGTGACGGTGCGGCCCATGTCGAGGAAGTGATCGATGCCCAGCACCAGCAAGAGCCCGGCTTCCGGCAGGTTGAACATGGGCAGGACGGCGGCGACGACGACCAGCGAGGCGCGCGGCACGCCGGCAATGCCCTTGCTGGAAACCATCAGCACCAGCAGCATGGCGATCTGCGTACCCAGGCTCAGCTCGATGCCGTAGGCCTGGGCCACGAAGAGGGCGGCGAAGGTGGTGTAGATCATCGAACCGTCGAGGTTGAAGGAGTAGCCCAGCGGCAGCACGAAGCTGGTGACGCGGTTCCGGATGCCGAATTTTTCCAGTTGTTCCATCAGCTTGGGATAGACCGATTCGCTGCTGGCGGTCGAGAAGCCGACCAGCATCGGGCTGCGCACCAGTTTGAGCAGGCGGAAGACATCCTTGCCGAGCACGAAGTAGCCGGCCGTGATCAGGCACAGCCAGAGTGCACCCAGCGCGATGTAGAAGCTGATCAGCAGCTTGCCGAACACGGTCAGCATGCCGAGGCCTTGCGTCGTGATGATGCCGGCGACGGCGCCGAAGACGCCGACCGGGGCGGCGCGCATGACGTAGTCGGTGACCTTGAGCATGACGTGGACGATTTCTTCCATCGTGCACACCAGGCTGCGTGCCGTCTGGTTGTGCAGGTGGCCGAGAGCCAGGCCGAAGAAGACGGCGAAGACCAGAATCTGCAGGATTTCATTGGCGGCCATGGCTTCGAAGATGTTCTTCGGGAAAACGTGGGTGATGAAATCCTTCAGGTTCAGCGCGCTGGTCTTCAGGTTAACCGCGCTGCCCACTTCCGGCAGCGGCACGGCCAGCGAGGCGCCCGGAGTCAACAGGTTGGCGAAGATCAGGCCGAGCAGCAGCGAGCAGAAGGAGGCACCGACGAACCAGCCGAGCGCCTTGGCACCGATGCGGCCGACCGTCTTCGAGTCGCCCATGCCGGCCAGACCGGCGACCAGCGTGGCGAACACCAACGGGGCGATGATCATCTTGATCAGGCGCAGGAAGATGTCGGTCAGGATGCTGAAGTAGGAGGCGATCTCCTTGGCCTGGGCAGGACTGGCGGCCAGCGTGTTGCACGCGTAGCCGACAATTACGCCGAGCACCATCGCAATCCCGATCATCGTCGTCAGACGGTTCATTTTCATGATGTTTTCCTTGTTGTGTGCATTGAGTAAAGAACAGCCCGCTCAGGCGGTATGGGTAGGAATCATTTGCGGCTTGGTCAGCACTTCCGGACGCAAGACTTCGGCCAGTTGCTGCGGGCTCATCAGCTTGCGTTCGAGCACGATTTCGGCGACGCCGCGGCCGGTAAGGTGGGCTTCGGCGGCGATTTCGGTGGCGTTGGCGTAGCCGATGTAGGGATTGAGCGCGGTGACGATGCCGATCGAGCGTTCGACGCTGGTGCGCAGCGCATCGCGGTTGGCGGTGATGCCGTCGACGCAATGGTCGGCCAGCGCCTTGCACGCCTTGCGCAGGTGCAGCACGCTCTTGAACAGGCTGTGGGCGATGATCGGCTCGAAGGCGTTCAGCTGCAGCTGGCCGGCTTCGGCGGCGAAGGTGACGGTGTTGTCGTTGCCGATGACCTCGAAGGCCACCTGGTTCACTACTTCCGGAATGACCGGATTGACCTTGCCCGGCATGATCGACGAACCGGCCTGACGTGGCGGCAGGTTGATCTCGCCGAGGCCGGCGCGCGGGCCGGAGGAAAGCAGGCGCAGGTCGTTGCAGGTTTTCGACAGCTTGACGGCCACGCGTTTGAGCACGCCAGACAGTTGCACGAAGCTGCCGCAATCCTGGGTGGCCTCGATCAGGTTGGGGGCGGTGACGACCGGCACGCCGCTGACTTCGATCAGGCGGCGGCAGACCAGCGGGGCGTAGTCCGGGTGGGCGTTGATGCCGGTGCCGATGGCGGTGGCGCCCAGGTTGATTTCGCGGATCAGCAGCGCGGCTTCCTTCAAGCGTTCCTCGTCTTCGCCGAGCATCACGGCGTAGGTCGAGAATTCCTGGCCGAGGGTCATCGGCACGGCATCCTGCAACTGGGTGCGGCCCATCTTCAGCACATCGGCGAATTCCTCGGCCTTGCGCTCGAAGGCGCGGCGCAGGTAGGCCATGGCGTCGACCAGGCGGAAGATGCCGACATAAGTGGCCAGCTTCAATGCCGTCGGATAGACGTCATTGGTCGACTGGCTCATGTTTACGTGTTCGTTCGGGTGCAGGTACTTGAACTCGCCCTTGGCGTGACCGAGGATTTCCAGCGCCCGGTTGGCGATCACCTCGTTGGCGTTCATGTTGGTCGAGGTGCCGGCGCCGCCCTGGATGACGTCGACGACGAAATGCTCGTGCCACTGGCCGTCGATGACTTCCTTGCAGGCCGCGACGATGGCATCGGCCCGCTTAGCGTCGAGCAGGCCGAGTTGCTGGTTGGCCTGCGCGGCGGCCTGCTTGATCTGGGCCAGGGCGCGGATCAGGTCGGGATAGACGGCAATCGAGATGCCGGTGATGTCGAAGTTTTCCAGGGCGCGCAGCGTATGGACGCCGTAATAGGCCTCGTTGGGAATCTCTCGGTCGCCGAGCAGGTCGTGCTCGATGCGATGGGTGGCTGGGTTCGTCATGTTTGTCTCCTGTCATTGCCGGTCGGAAAACCGCCTCGCCGGTGCGCTTTGTATTTGCACGCCGCGTGCCAGTGGCACAGATGGCGTGGCTGATTGATTTCTAAGGGAAAATTTTTCGTGCCTGGCGAGCGGCCTTCGGAAATCCGGAGAACGGCGCTGAATGGCGTTCGGAAATCCGAACGTTTTGGCTGGCCGGAAGCGCTTGAGGTCCGTCAAACGCCGGCGTGGCCACTGCTGCGGTGCACCAGGCAAAAAGGGCGAAAATCGAAGTCGGCTCGGCAGCGCCAAAGCGGCCTTGCGCTAAGATGGCCGCTCTTTTTCGCCTCCTGTTTGCTGACGTGTCGCCATCCTCCGAAGCCCGCGCCGAGTTTCTTGCCGGTGTTCGCGCCGAGCTGCCCTTGCTGCTCGGCGTCGTGCCGTTTGGCTTGATCTATGGCGTGCTCGGGCTGGCGGCGGGTTTGCCGGCGTGGGCCGTGGTGCTGAGTTCGTCGCTGATCTTCGGCGGTTCGTCGCAGGTGGTGTTCGCCCAGTTGTTCGGTGCCGGTGTGCCGCCGCCGGTGGCAGTGACGACCGTGGGCGTGGTCAATCTGCGCCATCTGCTCTACAGCGCGGCGGTGGCCGAATATCTGCGCACCTTGCCGTGGCGCTGGAAGCTGCTGCTGGCCTATCTGCTGACCGACGAGGCTTTCGCCGCCGCCATCGGCCGTCTGCGCGACGGGCCGGCGACGCCGTGGCGGCACTGCTTCCTGCTCGGCACGGGCTTTACCTTGTGGGCCGGCTGGCAATTGTCGACCGTGGGCGGCGTGTTGCTGGGGGCGGCGATTCCGGCCGGCTGGTCGCTCGATTTCTCCATCGCACTGACCTTCATCGCCTTGCTCGTGCTCGCCGTGCACCGGCGTAGCGAGGCGTGGGCGGCGCTGGCCGCCGGGGCGACGGTCTTGCTGACGCTCGGCCTGCCGCACAAGCTGGGCTTGCTGGTGGCGGCCGCTGTCGGCGTGGCGGTTGGTCTCGGCTTGCGCCGTTTCGACCGGAGGGCGGCATGAGCGCCGGTGTCTTGCTGTTGACGATGGCGGCCTGCGGCCTGGTCACCTTTCTGATACGCCTGTCCTTCATCGCCTTCGGTCATCACCTGCCGGACGATCCGCGCATCGCGCTGACCTTGCGCTACGTGCCGCCGGCCATCCTCGGGGCATTGATTGCGCCGGAGATTTTTGTCCTTAACGGGCAGTGCACCGCAGATGTCGCCAACCCGCGGCTGTGGGCGGCGCTGGTCGCGCTGCTCGTGGCCTGGCGCGGGCGCAACGTGCTGGCGACCATCGCTGCCGGTATGTTGGCCTTGTGGGCGGTGCAGGGTTTTATCGGCTAGTTTTCGCTGCAAGCGGCCGGGGCAAAGCTGCTAATATTTGCCCTTCGTTGCATTGCACAAAATATTCCAAAAATGTCCGCCCCAACCGATCGTATGAGTCCGGAGGAGCGCCGCGTCGGCGCCTCGCTGGCTTCCATTTTCGCCCTGCGCATGCTGGGCCTCTTCCTGATCCTGCCGGTGTTCGCACTTTATGCCCGGACCTTGCCGGGCGGTGACGACCGCGCACTGATCGGCTTCGCACTGGGCGCTTATGGTCTGACCCAGGCGGTGTTCCAGATTCCGTTCGGCGTGGCGTCCGATATCCTCGGGCGCAAGCTGGTCATTGTCATCGGCTTGTTGTTGTTCGCGGCCGGTAGCTTCGTTGCGGCGTGGGCGCCCGACATGCACTGGATCATCGTCGGCCGCGTCTTGCAGGGTGCCGGCGCGATTTCTGCCGCCGTCACCGCCCTGGCCGCCGACCTGACGCGTGAAGAGCATCGCACCAAGATCATGGCCATGATCGGTTCCTCCATCGGTCTTGTCTTCGCCCTGTCGCTGGTTGGCGCACCACTGCTTTACGGCTGGATCGGCATGTCTGGCCTCTTCATCCTGACCGGTGTTCTGGCCCTGGCTGCCATCGTGTTGCTGTTGAAGGTCGTGCCGGCGGCACCGGCGCCGCATGGTCACGTCAAGCTGCCCTTGCGGCGTGTTCTGTTCGATCTTGATCTGATCCGCCTGAATGTCAGCATCTTTACCTTGCACATGATGCAAATGGCCATGTTCGTCGTCCTGCCGCATGCCTTGTTGACGCATGGCGGTCTTGAGGCCGCCGCTCATTGGAAGGTCTATCTGCCGGCCGTGCTGGTTTCCTTCGTGGTCATGGTGCCGGCCATCATCGCTGCCGAAAAGAAGGACAAGATGCGTCCGGTCTTCCTGTCGGCAATCGCCCTGCTGCTGGTCGTCCAGAGCGGCCTTTTCATCGCCGGCGAGAGCCTGTGGACGCTGGCGCTCTGGTTGATGCTGTTCTTCGTCGCCTTCAATATTCTGGAAGCGACTCTGCCGTCTCTGGTTTCGCGCACGGCGCCGCCGGAGGCCAAGGGGGCGGCACTCGGGGTGTACAACACGACGCAGGCGATCGGCCTCTTTCTGGGGGGCGCGCTGGGGGGCTACATCGCGCAACATTTCGGCGATAATGCGGTGTTTGCAGTTTGCGCCGGACTGGCTGTCGTCTGGCTGATCGTCGCAGGCTCGATGAATTTCCCGCAACGGCGCGTCACGCCAGCGGCATAAACGTTAGGAGAGTAGGGGCATGGCTTCAGTTAACAAGGTGATTCTCGTCGGCAACCTCGGCGCCGATCCGGAAACGCGCTACACCGCCAGCGGCGATGCCGTGTGCAATATCCGCCTGGCCACCACCGATAGCTGGAAGGACAAGAGCAGCGGCGAGAAGCGCGAGATGACCGAATGGCACCGCGTCGTCTTCTACCGCAAGCTGGCCGAGATCGCCGGCCAATACCTGCGCAAGGGCTCCCAGGTGTATCTGGAAGGCCGTATCAAGACCCGCAAGTGGCAGGACAAGGACGGCCAGGATCGCTACACGACCGAAATCGAAGCGACCGAAATGCAGATGCTGGGCGGCCGCCAGGGTTCCGGTGCGCCGGCTTCGTCGGGCGGTGGCGGCGGCTACGACGAGCCGACCGATTACTCCCCGGCTCCGCCGAAGAACAAGCCGAAGCCCTCGTTCGACGATCTGGGCGACGACATCCCGTTCTAATCATCATCGGCCCGCGCCGGGCGCGGGCCTTGCAGGCCACTCTAGGATTCAGTCATGTCCCAAGCCACCACCTTCAAGATTCTCGAAGACATCGCCAAGGATCTGTCGGGCAATGAAATCAACTTCCCGACTTTCCTCGACATTACCTTCCAGGTGCGCAGCGCGCTGAAGGACCCCAACCTGAACGTCGAGCAGTTGGCCAAGCTGGTCGGTGCCGAGCCGCTGATGAGCGCCAAGATCATCCGCATGGCCAATTCGGCGGCGCTCAATCCGTCCGGTCGCGAGATCGCCGACGTCAAGAGCGCCATCGTCCGCGTCGGCATGGAAGCGGTGCGTACCGTCTCCTTCGCCGTGGCCATGGAGCAACTGCTGCAATCCAAGACCATGCAGCCCTTCGAGGCGATTTCGCAGCGCCTGTGGGTGCATACCTCGCACGTTGCCGCGCTGTGTCGCGTGCTGGCGCGCAAGATCGCCAAGATCAACGGCGACGAGGCGATGTTCACTGGCCTGGTGCACGACCTCGGCGTCTTCTACCTGATGTCGCGTGCCGCGCACTTCCCGGAACTGGTGGCTGACAAGGCCGAGCTGCATTCCCTGCTCGTCGGCTGGCACGACAACATCGGCCACGCACTGCTGTCCGCCCTCGGTTCGCCGGAAGGCGTGCTGCTGGCGGTGCAGGAGCACGAGCAGGATCGCGATATCATCGAGCTGAAGTCGCTGTCCGACGTGCTCTATGTCGCCAACAAGATCGCCAACCGCACGTCCAGTTGGCGCGATCCCGAACTCGACGGCCAGGTCGATACCTCCGTCCTCGACACCATTTTCGACGCCGATACGCTGGCCGAGATCATCGAGGAATCGGAAGAAGAAGTGCAGTCGCTGAAGGCCGCGCTGGGCGGCTGATCGGCGCCAACTCGCCATGCTGACCTTCGACATCTTGTGCGAACAGCGCATTGTCGATGCGATGCGGCAGGGCGAGTTCGACCGTCTCCCCGGGGCCGGCAAACCGCTCGATCTGGAAGAGGATCCGCTGGTTCCCGAGGAAATGCGCATGACCAACCGTATCCTGAAGAACGCCGGCTATATTCCGGCCGAGGTCGGCTTGCGCAAGGAAATTGCCGAATTGCAAAACCAGCTTGCGCTACTTGGCGATGAGGCGCGCAGCAAGGCCGTGCGGCGCCTGGCCATGCTGATGGCGAGCTTGTCGCTGGCGCGCGGCCAGACGGTCAATCTGGCGCTGGAAGACCAATACTGGGAACGGCTCAAACAGAAGGCCGCCTAGCCTAGCCAACAGGGGGAATCGGGATGAGTAGCATTCTTCAGCCAGCCGAAGTTTCGGGCAAGCGTCTGGCGGCACTGGCGCTGGCGGCGCTGGGCGTGGTCTATGGCGACATCGGGACCAGCCCCCTGTACGCGATGAAGGAAGTCTTCGCCGGCAACCATCCGATCCCGGTCAACGAAGCCAACATCTTCGGCAGCCTGTCGCTCTTCTTCTGGGCGCTGATCATCATCGTCTCGGTCAAGTACGTGACCTTCATCATGCGTGCCGATAACCGCGGTGAGGGCGGCATCATGGCGCTGATCGCGCTGGCCCTGCACGAGGCGGAAGGCAAGCCGCGCCAGATGAAGGCCATCATGATCATCGGTATTCTCGGTGCCGCGATGTTCTACGGCGACGGCATGGTGACGCCGGCCATTTCGGTGCTTTCCGCCGTCGAGGGCCTGGAGGTGGCGGCGCCCGGCCTGCACCATTTTGTCATTCCGATCACGCTGATCGTCCTCTTCATGCTGTTCTTCGTGCAGAAGCACGGCACGGCCCTGGTCGGTGCCGCCTTCGGGCCAGTCATGCTGCTCTGGTTCAGCACCCTGGCCCTGCTTGGTATCCACAACATCGTCGATCATCCGCAGATTCTGGCAGCACTCAATCCGCTCTACGGCATCGAGTTCCTGTTCGCCAACAAGGCCATGGCGCTGATGGCCATGGGCAACGTCGTGCTGGCGGTGACCGGCGCCGAGGCGCTCTACGCCGACATGGGGCACTTCGGGCGCAAGCCGATTTCCCGAGCCTGGTTCAGCTTCGTGCTGCCGGCGCTGATCCTTAATTACTTTGGCCAGGGCGCATTGATTCTGGGCGACCCGGAAGCGGCGAGTAATCCCTTCTACAATTCGGCGCCCGAGTGGCTGCTCTACCCGCTGATCGGTCTGGCCACGCTGGCCACCGTCATCGCCTCGCAAGCCGTCATTTCCGGCGCCTTCTCGGTGACCAAGCAGGCCATGCAGCTCGGCTTCGTGCCGCGCATGGAGGTGCAATACACCTCCGAGAAGGAGCAAGGGCAGATCTACCTGCCGGCGGTCAATTGGGGCCTGATGCTGGCCGTGATGATCCTCGTTCTCGGCTTCCGTTCCTCGAACAACCTGGCCGCTGCCTACGGCATCGCGGTGACCGGCGACATGGTCATCACCTCGCTGCTCGCCACGGTGGTCGTCGCCCGTAGCTGGAAATGGGGCTGGGCCAAGGCCTCGGCGCTGTTCGCCTGCTTCCTCGCCGTTGAGCTGATTTTCCTCGCCGCCAACATCATGAAGATTCCCGACGGCGGCTGGTTCCCGTTGGTCGCCGGCGTCGCCGTCTTCATCCTGATGACCACCTGGAAGCGCGGCCGCCAGTTGGTGGCCGACCGCCTGAAGGGCGAGCGCCTGGAACTGTCGATGTTCCTCGAATCGCTGGCCTCGTCGATGCCGACGCGGGTGGCCGGCACCTCGGTCTTCCTGAACGCCGACCCGAAGGGCGTGCCGCATGCGCTGCTGCACAACCTGATGCACAACAAGGTGATGCACGAACGCGTCGTCCTCGTTTCCGTGCAGTTCTTCGACGTGCCCTACGTGCCGGACATCGACCGTGTCGAGGTGCGCAAGCTGAAGGAAAACTTCTGGAGCGTCATCGTCCAGTACGGTTTCAAGGACGACCCGAACATCCCGCGCGACCTCGAACTGTGCGCCGATTCCGGTCTGGAGTTTTCGCAGCTCGAAACCTCCTATTTCATCGGCCGCGAAACCCTGATCCCGCGCGTCGGCTCCGAACTCGCCTTCTGGCGCGAAAAGCTCTTCGTCGCCATGTTCCGCAACGCCAACCCGGTGACGGCCTACTTCAAGATTCCGAGTAATCGGGTGGTGGAATTGGGGACGCAGGTGGTGTTGTGAGGGGGGGCTTGCTCGCTCGCTTCTTGTTCCGCTGAATATCTGCCAGCTTGGTTAATCGCTGTTTTTCGCCGCTGACCGGCGCCTGACTTTCTTTTGCTTCGCCAAAAGAAAGTCAGCAAAGAAAAGGCGACCCAGGGTCGGCGCCCGCTGCGCGGGTGCCCTGTGCTACTCGACGGGTCGGGCGGCTGGCTAAACTCGCCGCTGCGCGGCTCAGACAACGCCAGCCGAAATCCCCCGTCCCGCCTGCGTTGCTCGGCGCCTCCCACGGGAGGTTTAAAAACCGAACGTATGCTGACAGGAATGCGTTTGGTTTTTTGCCTTTTAAGGCAGTGCACCGCAGCAGTCACGATTTCAGAGATCATTCCCGCGGAAGCGGGAATCCAGAAATGCTCTTAACACCTGGCACCCCCCTGGGTTCCCGCTTACGCGGGAATGACGAGGAGGCCTATCAGCGACAGGCGGTTTTCCGGGCCCCTTGAGAGGCGCTGAGCAACGCAGGTTGGCCGGGGGCAGTCGGTTCGCATTGTTTGAGCCGTAGGCGAGTTCATGCGAACCGCCCGGCCGGCCGAGTAGCGGAAGGGATTGGGCGTAGCCCAACGCCGACCCAGGGGTGGCCTTCTTTTTGGCTACTTTTTCTTGGCCAAGCAAGAAAAAGTTGGCCCGCCGTCAGGGCGGAATACGGCGCCAGGAAAGAGAGATTAAATTGTCAGGGCGCGATGAAGCGCCAGAAGCAATGCGACAAGAAAGTCTAAATTCAGAGCTTCCGAATCTTCTCCAACAATGCCGTCGTCGACTTCTGATGAATGAACGGAATCGAATGCACAACCCCACCCCAGCCGCGCACCTCGGTGCAGCCGACGATCTTGTCCACCGGCCAGTCGCCGCCCTTGACCAGCACTTCCGGGCGGCAGTCGAGGATGCGTTGCAGCGGGGTGTCTTCGTCGAACCAGGTGACGAGGGTCACGCAGGCGAGCGAGGCCATGACGGCGAGGCGGTCGTCTAGGCTGTTGACCGGGCGGTCGTCGCCTTTGCCCAGGCGTTTGACCGAGGCATCAGTGTTGAGGGCGACGACCATGCCGGCGCCGAGGGCGGCGGCCTGTGCGAGGTAGGTGACGTGGCCGCGGTGCAGGATGTCGAAGCAGCCGTTGGTGAACACCAGCGGGCGCGGCAGGGCGGCGGCGCGGGCGGCGAGTTGTTCGGGCGGGCAGATCTTGGCTTCGAAATCGGGCAGGGGGTAGTTCATCGCTGTCACCAGACGGGAAAGAGGCGACATTGTAAGCCAGTGGCCCGCTTGGCAAACGATCGAACCGATAAAGCTGGTCTTCGCGCCGCCTGCCGCGTTGCTCATCCGCGCCATAGCGCCGGCTATGGCTGTGGTTCGCGCCTTGCCGGCAAGCCGAATCCTGCGCTTTCTCCGGTCCGATATTTACCAAGCAGGCCACTAGCCCCGCGGCCATTCCGAGTTGGCGTGGTTATACTTTGCCCAAGGAGGGTATGACCGATGAGTCAGCGGCAACGCATCTATTCACGGGGGTCGCTTGATCGCCTCGAGCGCTTGATCGAGGAGCGCCTGCAGCCGGGGGCGAACAAGGCGCAGATCGACCAACGTATCTGGGATCTGTTCGGCGAGCATTGGTCGGTGATGTTCACCGATCTGTCGGGCTTTTCGCGCCGGGTCGCCAAGTTCGGCATTATCGATTTTCTGCAGACCATCTACGAATCCGAGCGCCTGCTGATTCCAGTGCTGGAAGAGCACGACGGCATCCTGCTCAAGGTCGAGGGCGATTCGATGCTGGTCATCTTCCGTAATGCTACCAAGGCCTTGCAATGTGCCGTGGCCATGCAGCGCGTGCTGGCGGAGTACAACATTGGGCGGGCCGGCGAGGAAACCATCCTGCTCAGTGTCGGCCTCGGTTACGGGCGTGTGCTGCGCATCGGCGACAGCGACGTGTTCGGTGCCGAGGTCAATTCGGCCAGCAAGCTGGGCGAGGATTTCGGCAAGGGGCGGGAAATTCTCGTCACTGGCGAATTCCGCCGCGAGTGCGGCGATCTGCCGGGGCTGGGCTATGCACAATTGCCCGATCCGCCGGCCGGGACCTATTCCGCCTTCCGCGTCGACTGGCAGCCGGCCTGATCGGCCGCTTCGTTTTTTGCCCGTAACGGGCAGTGCACCGCAGCAGTCCCTAAACTGCAGGTCCGGCTGGGTGCGTGGCGCGCCAGGCGGCCAACGCGGCGACGGCCTGTTCCAGCGATGCCATCAGGTGGCAGTCGGCCGGCGCGGCCGCTCTGGCAACACCACCGCCGCCGGCCCATAGCTCCATCTCCGCCGGCAGCAACTGCCTCAGTTGCTGCAGCAGGGCGGGAATCTGACGTGGCGCGAAAGCCACCGAGAAGGAGAGGGCGACGATGTCGGCCCGGTGCGCCGTGGCGGCGCGGCTGATTTCGAGCAGCGGCATCTGCGTGCCGAGCGGGATGCACTCGGCCCCTTCCAGCGCGAGCAGGGCTTCGACCATCAACAGACCGAGGATGTGCTGTTCGTCCGGCACGCTGGTCAGCAACACGCGCGGCGAGCCGCTGCCGTGCGGCAGGGCGGCGATGGCCTGGCGTAGCACCCGCTTGGTCAGCTCGGTGAACAGGTGCTCCTCGAACACTTCGAACAGGCCGTCTTCCCAGGCTTCGCCGACGCGATGCGTGAGTGGCGCCACGATGTCCTGGACAAAACGCTGCAAGCCCTGGCGCGCCAGCCGCTGCTGCAAGGCTTGCACATAGCCGTTGGCGTCGTGCTGCTTGATCAGCGCCAGCAATTCCTCCTGCCCCGCGGTATCGATCGTTTCGCCCTCGCTCCGGCTCGGCCGCGAACGGCGCGGCGCCAGCTGGGTCAACGCCTCTGTGGGCGTGGCGATCAGCTTGCCTGGCCGATGTCCTTGATCCATCAAGCGTTTGATCAGGCGTAGCCGTTCGACCTGCTCGGCCGGATAGACGCGTTCGCCGTTGGCGTCGCGTTCCGGCACGGGAAAGCCGTAACGTCGCTCCCACATGCGGAGGACATCTTTGGACAGCCCGGTGTCGCGCTCGACGGCGGCGATATTGAAACTAGGGGTATTCATAATTTGTCCTGAACAAATGTTAGACAAACCGTTGACAACTGCGCTTTCGATGACTATCTTACGAACAAAAGACGGTTTTGTCTAGGACAAAACGAAAAGGAGTTGGACATGAATACGATGTTGAAACGTCTGCTGGGAATCGCCGGGCTGGCTTCGCTGGGTATCGTGCCGGCACAGGCGGGTGCTACTTGCCCGGCCTTGCTCGACCATACCTTCCCTGCCTTGCAGGACGGCAAGCCGATGCCGCTCTGCCAGTACGCCGGCAAGGTCATCCTGGTCGTTAATACGGCCAGCTACTGCGGCTTCACCTCGCAATACGACGGTTTGGAAAAGCTCTACGCCCGCCTGCAGGACAAGGGCCTGGTCGTGCTCGGTTTTCCGTCCAACGATTTCGGCGAGCAGGAACCGGGCAGCGACAAGGAAATCGCCGACTTCTGCCGCCTGACCTACGGCGTCGAGTTCCCGATGGCGAGCAAGACGGTGGTCAAGGGCAAGAACGCCAATCCCTTCTACCTGAAGTTGGCCGAGATCACCGGCAGCAAGCCGAAGTGGAATTTCCACAAATACCTGATCAACCGCGATGCGACGCAGGTGGTGGCCTACACCAGCTTTACCAAGCCGGATGACAAAGACCTGCTGAAAAAGATCGACGAATTCCTGAGCAAATAGGAGCTATCAATGAACGCCAGATTCGACACCAAGCAACGTATCGCCGTCGTCGGCGCCGGTATCTCCGGCCTGGCCACCGCCTGGCTGCTGTCGCGCCGCTATGAGGTGACCCTGTATGAGGCCGGCAGCTATCTCGGCGGCCATACCAACACGGTCGAAGTGAATCTGGAAGGCAAGTCGCATCCGGTGGATACCGGCTTCCTGGTTTTCAACGAAAAGACCTACCCCAACCTGATCGCCATGTTCGCGCTGCTCGGCGTCGATAGCGTGGAAACCGAAATGTCCTTTGCTGTCAGCCTGGAGAATCCCGATCTCGAATGGGCTGGCAGCAATCTGGCCACCGTCTTCGGCCAGAAACGCAACCTGCTGCGCCCGCGTTTCTGGTCCATGCTGTCCGACATCCTGCGCTTCAACCGCGAAAGCACCGCCTGGCTGCTCAGCCATCCGGACGACCAGCGCAGCCTGCAGGACTTCCTGGTCGCCGGCAAATATTCCGCCGCTTTCGCCGACTGGTACCTGCTGCCGATGGCGGCAGCGATCTGGTCCTGCCCGACGGGTCAGATGCGCGACATGCCCCTCGCCACCTTCATCCGCTTCTGCCAGAACCACGGTCTGCTGCAGGTTTTCGACCGGCCGATCTGGCGCACCGTGAAGGGTGGCGGCCGCGAGTATGTGAAAAAGATCGCCGCCCAGCTCGACGACATCCGCCTGGCCTGCCCGGTGCATGCCGTGTCGCGCGAGGCCGGCGTGCTGCGGGTGACACATGCGGGCGGCAGCGACTATTACGACCAGGTGGTGCTGGCTTGCCACAGCGACCAGGCACTGGCCATGCTCGGCATGACGGCGAGCGACGGGCAGCGCGAGGTGCTGTCGGCCATCCGCTATCAGCCCAACCGTGCCCTGCTGCACACCGATGCCAGCCTGCTGCCGCGCGACAAGAAACTGTGGTCGGCCTGGAACTACTTTGCCGGTCAGGGCGAACCGGGCGATCAACCGGTCGGCGTCTCCTACCTGATCAACAAGCTGCAACCCTTGCCCTTCGAGACGCCGGTGGTGGTGACGCTGAACCCGGCGCGCGAGCCCGATCCGGCCAAGGTGATTGCCGAATTCGACTACGCCCACCCGATCTTCGACGGCCCGGCCATCGCAGCCCAGCAGCGCCTGGCCGACGTGCAGGGCGAGGGCGGCATCTGGCTGGCCGGCGCGTGGGGCAGCTATGGTTTCCATGAGGACGGCCTGAAGTCCGCCCTGCGTGTCGCCAACGGCCTCGGCGTCAAGGCACCATGGCAGGGCGGTGTTGCCGAGACGCTGCGCGAAACGGAAACCGCCTGAGGCCGCCATGAACGCCCTGCCCAAACTCTGCCTTGGCCATGTCATGCACCGGCGCTTGCGGCCGGCGGTCAATGCCTTCGTCTACCCGGTGTTCTACGTGCAGTTGCCGGTGCGCGATCTGGACTCGGCGGCGTGTGCGATCTTTTCCATCGATCGCCGCAATCTGCTGAGTTTCCACAACGCCGATCACGGCCCGCGTGACGGCAGCCCGCTGCAGCCGTGGATCGAAAACCTGCTGGCCGAACACGGCCTGCCCAGCGATGGCGAGATCGTTCTGCAAACATTTCCGCGCGTGCTCGGCTTCGTTTTCAACCCGGTCAGCTTCTGGTATTGCCACGACCGCAGCGGGCAACTGATCGCCATCCTGGCCGAGGTCAACAACACCTTCGGCGGCACACACAGCTACCTGCTCCACCGCCGCGGCGAGCCGCTGGTCGATGGCGACGAGATGCGCGCCGACAAGCTGTTCCATGTCTCGCCCTTCAACGAAATCGAAGGCGGCTACCGCTTCCGCTTCCAGCTCGAGCGTGCCGTGCAACTCTGCCGCATCGATTACGACGACGCCGAAGGCGAACTGCTACTCACTTCCATCTCTGGCAAGCCGCAGCCCTGGTCGGCGGCGGCACTGCTCAAGGCTTTCTTGCGCATGCCCTTCCTCACCCTCGGCGTCATCGCCCGCATTCACTGGCAGGCGCTGAAGCTGTGGTTGAAAGGCGTGCCTTTCCGCGGGGCGCACCCGGCGTCCCATCCCTTACAGGAATCGACAAAATGAACCAGACACTTAACCACGCAATGATCCTGCGCGGCTCGGAGCCCCTGGCGCGCGATACCCGTACCGTTTTCGACCTGCTCGAAAAGCTGAGCGGCGGACTACTTGAGGTCCGCCTGCCCGATGGCTCCTGCGCCCTGTTCGGCGAAGGCGAAAGCGGCGTCACGCTGCAGGTTCATGACGAAGCCATTTTCAGCCGGGTGCTGGCGCGTGGCGACATCGGTCTGGCCGAAGCCTACCTCGACGGCCAGTGGGATTCGCCCGATGTGACCGGCCTGCTCGCGCTGCTGGCGCGCAACCGCGATGCGCTGAGCAAGGCGGTGTACGGCTCCTGGCGGCAACTACTGGCAGCGCGCGTGCGTCACTGGTTCAACCGCAACAGCCGGGAAGGCAGCAAGCGCAACATCATGGCCCACTACGACCTGGGCAACGATTTCTATCGCGCCTGGCTGGATTCGAGCATGAGCTACTCCTCGGCCATCTACCGGGCCGAAGACGACGGTTCGCTAGCCGCTGCCCAGCACGCCAAATACCGCCGCATCCTCGACCGCCTGCAAGCCAAGGTGGGCGACAGCGTGCTGGAAGTCGGCTGCGGCTGGGGCGGCTTTGCCGAACTGGCCGTGCAAGATGGCCTGCAAGTGACCGGCCTGACCCTGTCGCCGGCTCAGCTCGAATGGGCAAGGAATCGCGTGCCGCAGGCCGATCTTCGCCTGCAGGATTACCGCGACACGCAGGAGAAATTCGACCACCTTGTGTCCATCGAGATGTTCGAGGCGGTCGGTGAGCAGTGGTGGCCGACCTATTTCTCGACCGTCGCCCGCGCCCTCAAGCCGGGCGGCAAGGCGGTGATCCAGAGCATCACCATCCGCGACGATTTGTTCGCCACCTACCGTCGAGGCACCGACTTCATCCAGCAATACATCTTCCCCGGCGGCATGCTGCCGTCGCGCCAAGCCTTCAGAAAGGCGGCCGAGCGCCAGGGCCTGCAGGTCACCGACGAATTCGCCTTCGGTCTCGACTACGCCCGCACGCTGGCCGAATGGCGCGCCGCCTTCGAGGCCAACTGGCCGCACATCGCCACGCTGGGTTTCGACGAGACTTTCCGTCGCCTATGGCGTCTCTATCTCTGTTACTGCGAGGCCGGCTTCCTGGCCGGAAACATCGATGTCGTCCAATTTGAACTCGCGCATCGTTGATCTCGTCGCGCCGCATGCCCGCTGCCGGGCCGGCGACGCCGACAGCTGCGGTGCACTGCCCGAAAAGGCAAAAAACCAGCCGGCCTCGGTCGAGCGCCGTGCCCTGCTGCTGGCCCTCGGCTCAGCCGCCATCGTCGGCCTGCCCAGGCCGGCCCGCGCCAACAGCGAAGCCTTCGCCGGACTGAAGCGCTGGGGCAGTGGAGAATTTCGCCGCTTCGGCTTCCTCGTCTATGAAGCCACCCTGTGGGCCGGCGACGATCCGCAGCGCCCGCCACTGGCCCTGCGCCTCGACTACAAGCGCAACATCGAGGGCAAGGCCATCGCCGAGGCCAGCGTCAAGGAAATGCGCCGCTTCGTCAGCGACGAGGCCTTGCTGCGCCAATGGGGCGAGCAGATGCAGCGCATCTTCCCGGACGTGAAGCCGGGCGACCACATTCTTGGCGTCTATCGCCCGGATGGCGCGCGCTTCTATCAGGATGACCGCCTGATCGGGGCGATTGGCGTGCCCGGCTTTGCCGAAGCGTTTTTCGGCATCTGGCTCGATGCGCGGACGAGCGCGCCGGATCTCCGGCAGGCCCTGCTGCGCCGGCCGGGAGGCTAGGGCATGCTCACAGTAACCGGCGGGAAAGCGTTTGTTGTGACGGGATGGGCGTCAAGGCGCGAGGTGCGGGGAATGGTTGTTCCATTCCCAAGCCGAGCAACGCCGGCGACCGCCCGCCACAACGAACCCGAAGGGCAAGGGGCTGGCGGGGCGCATTACGCCGCGACCGGTGCATGGCGCTGCCTTCCCGCCAGGCCCTTGCGCTGCTCGTCGCTTACTGGGAGCAGGCCCTAATATGAAACGCGGCCGTAGCCTGGCGTATGGCGTGCTCGGCCTGCCGTTGGCCTTCGCCGCGCTGCCGATCTACGTGCATGTGCCGCGCTACTACGCGGAGACGGCCGGCCTGGAGCTGGCCCTGCTCGGCGGCATCCTGCTTGGGGCGCGGCTGCTCGATGCCTTGGTCGATCCCTGGCTGGGCTGGCTGGCCGACCGCGTGGCCCGGCCGCGCATGGTCGCCCTGGCCTTGCTGCCGTTCGCGCTCGGTTTCGTCGCCCTGCTGAACCCGCCGGCTGGTCATGCCGCCTTGTGGCTGCTTGGCGCGCTGGCGCTGACCTATCTGGGCTTCTCGGCGGCCACGGTCGCCTATCAGGCGTGGGGGGCAGATGTCGGCAGCGATTCGTCAGAGCGCACCCGGTTGACCGCAGCGCGCGAGGGCTTCGGCCTGCTCGGCGTGGTGCTGGCGGCGGCCTTGCCCGGCGTGCTGGCCGCCGGCCTGAACGATGGTATTGCGCGCTTGTCGTGGATATTGCCGCCGTTGCTGTTGCTGGCAGCGGGCATCACCTTTACCTGTATTGGACCGGGGCGGCCGCAACCGGCCTCTGGCGAGCGCCTGCGCGACAGCCTGCGCGGTGCGCTGGCCGATCCGGCCTTCCGCCGCCTGCTTTGGGTATTCGTCGCTAACGGCATCGCCGCCGCCTTGCCGGCGACGCTCTTCCTGTTCTTCGTTGCCGATGTGCTGGTCAGCGAAAAGGCGAGCGGCCCGCTGCTTGCCCTCTATTTCATCGCCGGCGCGGCGTCGCTGCCGCTGTGGGTGCGGCTGGCGGCGCGCTTCGGGCGCGTGCCGTCCTGGGGGCTGGCCATGCTGCTCGCCATGTTCGCGTTTGCCGGCGCGGGCCTGCTCGGCCCCGGCGACCTGTGGCCCTTTGCCCTCATTTGTCTGGCCTCCGGCCTTGCCCTCGGGGCCGACCTCGCGCTGCCGGCGGCGATGGCAGCCGATCTCGGCGAGCGCCAGGGGCGGGCCGGGGCCTGCTTTGGCGTGTGGAATTTCGTCGCCAAGCTCAATCTGGCGCTGGCCGCTGGCCTCGCGCTGCCCTTGCTCGATCTGCTCGGCTACCGGCCGGGCGGCGATCAAGGCTTGCATTCGCTCACCTTTGCCTACGCCTTGCTGCCGCTCGGCTTCAAGTTGCTGGCGGCCGGCCTGCTCTGGCGCTGGCGCGACTCTCTGGAGATACGATCATGAAATTGCTCACCGCCGCCCTGTTTTCCCTCGGCCTGACCGCTTGCGCCTCGACCCGCGTCGAGCAATACAAGGCCGAACAACCGGCCCTCGACCTGAAAACCTACCTGAACGGTACGCTGGACGCCTGGGGCATGTTCCAGGGGCGTTCCGGCGAGGTGAAGAAGCGTTTCCATGTGGTCATCGACGCCAAATGGGAGGGTGACACCGGCGTGCTCGACGAGAATTTCAAATGGTCGGACGGCACCACGTCGCGCCGGGTGTGGACCTTGAAGCGCCAGGCTGATGGCACTTACCGCGGCACGGCCGACGACGTGGTCGGCGAGGCGGTCGGCGAACTGGCCGGCAATGCCCTGCGCTGGCGTTACGTGCTGGCGCTGCCGGTCGATGGCAAGACCTATCACGTCGATTTCGACGACTGGATGTTCCTGATGGACGAGAAGGTGATGCTGAACCGTTCGTACATGTCCAAATGGGGTTTCAATCTCGGCGAAGTGACGTTGACCTTCGTCAAGCGCTGAGGCCGTCGCACAGTAGGCGGCAAAGGAGGCAGCTATGAACCCGAGAATTACTGAATGGAGCGGCCGGCGGGTCTGGCTGGTCGGCGCATCGACCGGTATCGGCGCGGCGATGGCACGGGAACTGGCCGGGCGCGGCGCCAAGCTGGCGCTGTCGGCGCGTTCAGCCGACAAGTTGCAGGCGCTGGGCATCGAAGGCGCCTTGATCCTGCCTTGCGACGCAACCTCTGCGGCCAGCCTGGCCGGCGTGCGTCAGGCGCTGCTGGCGGCCTGGGGCGGTGTCGATCTGGTGGTCTATCTGGCCGGCGACTACGTGCCGATGCGGGCGGATGAGTTTGATCTGGCGCGCGCCGAGCAGGTCATCGAGGTGAATTTCAACGGCGCGCTGCGTCTGGCCGCCACCGTGTTGCCCGATCTGCAACCGGGCGGCGGCATCGCCTTCGTCGCCAGCGTGGCCGGCTATCGCGGCTTGCCCAAGGCGCTGTGCTACGGGCCGGGCAAGGCGGCGCTGATCCACTTCGCCGAGTGCCTGCATCTCGATCTGGAGGAGCGCGGCATCGGCGTCTGGGCGATCAACCCCGGCTTCGTGCAAACGCGGCTGACCGCCAAGAACGATTTCGCCATGCCGGCGCTGCTGACACCCGAGCAGGCGGCGATTGCTGCGGTGGACGGCTTCAAAACGGGAAATTTCGAAATCCACTTCCCCAGGCGCTTTACCCGCGTGCTCAAACTGCTCTCCTTGCTGCCCTACCGCTGGTATTTCCCGCTCATCCGCCGTTTTACCGGAGCCTGACATGGACGCTACGCCCGACCTCGACCGCCTGATCGCCTTCTATCATGACCTGACGCCGGAGAGCATCGCGCGCTTTCCCGAGTTCTACAGTGCCGACGCCTATTTCAAGGACCCGTTCAACGAGGTGCGCGGCGTCGAGGCGATCCAGCGCATCTTCCGCCACATGTTCCAGCAGGTGGAAACGCCACGCTTTGTCGTTACCGAGCGCGTGGCTGACGCCCACGGTGTCATGCTGGTGTGGGAATTCTGCTACCGGGTGCGCCTGTGGGGGCGGGGCGAAACGCAGGTGATGCGCGGCGTGTCGCACCTCAGGTTCGCCGCCGACGGCAAGGTGAATTACCACCGCGATTACTGGGATGCCGCCGAGGAGTTGTACATGAAGCTGCCGGCCATCGGCAGCCTGATGCGCGGCCTGCGCAAGATGCTGGCGGCCTAGGCCGCGCGGGCAGATTTCAGCAGGCGGGCGAGCAGCGTGCCGCTTTGTTCGCTGCCGGAGAGCACGTAGAGCGTTTCCTGCGGATTGTGCAGGGTCAGTTCCAGGTTGTGGCGGGCGCTGAGCGGCCCGGCGAGCAGCAGCTGGTCACCGGCTTCGAGCACGAAGTCGTCGGCCGGCAGGAGGTGGAGGTCGTCGCCGCGTTCGATGAGCAGGGGGACGATAGGCAGCGGCCGGCTACGGTCGGTGCCGTCGCGCAGGATGTCGCCGAGGGTGAAATGTCCCTGGTGCATCAGCACGTGATAGGCGCCCGGCGCTTCGCTGATGTTCAGGCGGGTGTCCCAGACCACCGGTGTGAGCCCCTCGCCGATTGCTTGCAGGCGGGCGGCCAGGGTGGCGCTCCAGCCCTCGTCGCGGCTGCGCAGCTGATCGAGGAAGCGGGCGAGCAGCGGTGCGGTCAGGATGGCAATGCATTCCTGCGCCACGATACGGCTGGGCAGCATGGTGAAATCGGCATCGTAGGCGGAGAACAGGGCGCTGTTGGCGCTGTGGTTCTGGCGTGCCACGACGAAGAGGTCGGGCTTCAGCTCGGTCGCCGTGACGGCGATGGACAGGTTGTTGATGTCGTTGTCAGTGCCGGCAATGATGCCGGAGGCTTCGGCGATGCCGGCTGCAAGCAGGGTGCGCGCCTCGGTGCCATCGCCAGGAATGTCGCTGTCGGCATCCGGGGCGGCCGGGTCGATGATGGTCAGGGCAATGCCGGTCTGGCGCAGGCGTTCGGCCACGGCGCGACCGAAGATGCCGTAGCCGCAGAGAATCCAGCGTCCGGCCGGCGGGCGGTGTGGTTCGGGCAGCGGATTCTCGGGTAGTCCGGTCAGCAGCTCGATCAGCCGGAAACGCTCGGGCGCGGCGACGGCCAGCGCCAGGTGCTCGGCAAAGCGTTCGTAGGGATTGATGATGTGATCGGTGCCGAAGGAGGCCATGTTGGCCTCGACCGCATGGCTGCGGGCGCGTGCGATGACCGGGATATCCGGGTTGAGCAGGCGGACGGCGATGGCGATGGCCAGGTTGGCCTGCTCGTCGTTGGTCACGGCCAGTACGCCGCGGCATTTCCGGTGTTTCAGGCCGGCCAGCAGCAGGTTGTCGGGCTGGCGGGCATCGGCCGCGAGCGCCGGGATGTCGGTCTTGAAATCCTGCAGGTCGAGTTCCTCGACGCGCTGCTCGTCACGTTCGAGAACGACAAAGGCCTGGCCGGTGCGATCGAAGCTGCGGCAGATGAGGTTGCCCGTCTCGCCGCAGCCGGCGACCAGGTAAAAGGGCTCCTTCAGGCGGCGGACGCGACGAACGAAGCGGTTGGTCGTCAGCGTGTTCTGGAATCCCTTGTCCTGCAACAGGGCGATCAGCGTGACCACCGAATAGGACCAGCCGATCACCGTCAGGTAGATGCAGAAGGTGACCCACAGCCGCTGCGCTTCGGAGAAGGCGACGGGAATTTCGCCGAAGCCGATGGTCGTTGCCGTGTAGCTGATGAAATAGAAGGCGTGGAAGAAGGACATCGGCGCGGTGGCCTTGCCTTCGGAGTCGACGCCGGGAACCAGCGTCAGGCCGATGACCGAGATCGCATAGATGACGATCAGCACGATGATCGGCGCCCGCATGCGGCGCAGGACGAGGAAGAAGGCGCTGTTCATGCGCGGCTCCCGGCCTTTAGCGGCGCAGCATCACGGTTTCGACGATGAGGATGACGACGGAAACGATGTTGGCGAACAGTGCGCCGCCCGACAGTGAGACGACGCTGGAAGTCACGTGCGGCGTCATGCCGACCCCGGTGACATGCACGGCGACACCCCAGGTGACGCAGGCGGCGATCAGTTGCAGGTCGGCGACCAGGCTGGTCGACAGGTGGATGGCGCCGATCTGCGTGCGGTCGCCGAACTTGAGCGCGGTGGCGATCAGGCTGACGACCAGGGCGGCCGCCAGTTCATAGACGCTGTGCAGCTCGGGGTTGCCGATGTCGCCGATGAAAAAGCCGAAATTGAGCGTGGCCGCCAGCACGATGAAGAAACCGAAGATGACCTTTTCCAGATTCATGATTTATTTCCCCCTGTGCTGCGGTGCACGGTCAATTTCAGGCAAATTTCAGCGGTTCTCCACCGGTGCCGATTGCGGCGGCGTCGAGCGGCTGCCGAAGGTGCGTTCGTCGATGCGACGGACGTCTTCGTCGCTCAACACTTCCATGGCATTGACCACCTTGACCACGCCGGCCGTGGTACGGGCAACGGCGACGGCGACCTTGGCTTCGCGTTCGGTGACGATGCCCATCAGGTAAACGATGGCGCGTTCGGTGAACACCTTGATGTGGTTGGCCGAGAGCTGGTTGGAATCGACCAGGCGGGCCTTGACCTTGGAGCTGATGTAGGCGTCGGTACTGCGGCTGCCCAGCGAGGACATCGGGCCGATGCCGAGCTCGTTGTAGACGTCGCGCACGCCTTCGATCTTGCGCACTTCGGCCTCGATGGCGGCCTTGGCTTCGTCGTTCGAGGTCTCGCCGGTGATCAGCACGCGGCGGTTGAACGAGGTGAAGTTGGCGTGGGTGTATTCCTTGTACTGCTTCGGCACGCTCAGGCTGGCCTTCCACTCGGTCGATTCGTCATCGGTCTGCACACCGGTGCTGCGGCGGTCGTGAATGGAGACGGCGCCGGCAGCGACGCCACCGACGATGACGGCCGGGACGCAGCCCTGCAGGAAGGGCAGGGTGGCGACGAAAGCTGCCGCGGCGAGGGTAAGTTTGGTTTTCTGCATCATTCGACTCCCAGAAGAAGCGCATCGATGCCATCGCACAGGCAATGGATGATGAGCAGGTGGGTTTCCTGAATACGCGCCGTGCGGTCGGCCGGCACGCAGAGATGAATATCGTCGTCGCGCAGCATCTCGCCGATCTGGCCGCCGCCCTTGCCGGTCAGTGCCACGACATGCATGTCGTGCTCGTGGGCGGCCTTGATCGCTTCGATCACGTTGGCCGAATTGCCCGAGGTCGAGATGGCCAGCAGGACGTCGCCGGCATGGCCGAGGCCGCGCACCTGCTTGGAGAAAATCTGGTTGAACGAATAATCGTTGCCGACGGCGGTCAGGATCGAGCTGTCGGTGGTCAGCGCAATGGCCGCCAGTTCCTGGCGCTCGGCTTCGAAACGGCCGATCAGTTCGGCGGCGAAATGCTGCGAATCGCCGGCCGAGCCGCCGTTGCCGCAGGCGAGGATCTTGCCGCCGTTGATCAGCGAGTTGGTCATCGTCTCGATGGCGGCGGCGATCGGTGCCGACAGCGCCTCGATGGCATTCAGCTTGGTGTGGGCGCTATCCTCGAAATGCTTGGCAACGCGGGCAATCAAATCCATATCGTTCAACGGCTTGTGGTGGTAATCGAAGCATTCTACATCACAGCTCTATATAGACCTCGAATTCGACCCGCCGCCACGGGTTTGCATTCTCGGAAAGCCGGGAAATACGGGCGATCAGCCGCTCTCCGTCGTCCATGGCCTGCGCTACGGCCCGGTTCTGGGCGCGTGGCACGTAACCCAGCTTGCGCCCCTTCCATTCGACACGGATGGCATTGCGGTCGTGCTTGTTGTCCGGTTCGCGGGTGAGGGTCAGAACGTCACCCACTTTCATCTCGGCCCAGGATTCGGTTACAGCGTAATACTGGCTGCCGGCCAAGGGCGAACTTTGCACCAGCAGGCGCGTGCGCTCGGCCAGTGCCGGTGTGCAGGCGATCAGAAGACTAAAAAGCGTCGGCAGAAAACGCATCGCGTAGCCATTCCAGTTTGTCGCCATCAATTAGCACGCAGTCGAAGCGGCAATCGCAGGCCGGCTTGCCGGCCAGGTAATGCTGCGCAGCCAGCACGATGCGGCGCTGCTTGCTGGCGGTGATGCTCGCGCCCGCGCCGCCGAAATCGCCCCGGCTGCGCTGGCGCACTTCGACGAAGACCAGTGTCTTGCCGTCGCGGCAGATCAGATCGATCTCGCCGCCGCGCACGCGAAAATTGCGCTCGACGACGCGTGCACCGCAGCGTTCCAGATAAGCTGCCGCCCGGTTTTCGGCTTCGCGCCCGCGGGCGGTGGTGGTATCGTTGGCCTTTGCCTGCATGCGAAAACAAATATGACGGAAGAATCCGCTGCATTGTATGTCGTCCCGACCCCGCTCGGAAACCTCGCCGACCTGACGCGCCGTGCGGAGGAAATCCTGCGCAGCGTGCCCTGGGTCGCCGCCGAAGATACCCGGCACAGCACGCCGCTGCTGAAACAGTTGGGCTCCAGCGCACGCACGCTGCCGGCGCACCAGCATAACGAACATGAAGCGGCTGCCCGCATCGTCGACAAGTTGCGCGCCGGCGAAGCGGTGGCGCTGATTTCGGATGCCGGTACGCCCGGCATCTCCGATCCCGGCGCCCGCGTCGTCGCCGCCGTGCGCGCCGCCGGCTGCAAGGTCGTCCCGTTGCCCGGCCCCTGCGCCGCGACCACCGCGCTTTCCGGCGCTGGCATCCTCGACGAACATTTCCTGTTCTACGGCTTTCTCCCGGCCAAGGCCGGCCAGCGCCGGCAAACCCTGGAAGACCTGCGCAGCCTGCCCTACGCCCTGGTCTTCTACGAAGCGCCGCACCGCGTGCTGGAAACCGTCGCCGACATGGCCAACACCCTGGGTGAGCGCACCCTGGTCATCGCCCGCGAACTGACCAAACTCTTCGAAACCGTGCACAGCCTGCCGCTGGCCGAGGCCGAAGCCTGGCTGAAAGCAGACAGCAACCGCCAGCGCGGCGAATTCGTCCTGATCGTTTCCGGTGCACCGGCCGGTCAGGACGCCGGCGAAGGCGAGCGCGTTCTCAAGCTCTTGCTGGCCGAAGGCCTGCCGGTCAAACAGGCGGCCAAGTTAGCTGCGGCGATTACCGGTGCGGCGAAGAATGCGCTTTATGACCGCGCTCTGGCCTTGAAAAGTTAAAATTAGCGAAATTTTCCCGAGATAGACCATGCAACTCACGATCACCCGCCCCGACGATTGGCACCTGCACCTGCGCGATGGCGCTGCCTTGCCGACGGTTCTGCCGCATACCGCGCGCCAGTTCGGTCGCGCCATCGTCATGCCTAACCTGAAGCCGCCGGTGACGACCGTCGAGCTGGCCGCGGCTTACCGCGAGCGCATTCTGGCGGCGCTGCCGGCCGGCATGCGTTTCGAGCCGTTGATGACCCTGTACCTGACCGACAACACCCAGCCGGCCGAGATTGCCAAGGCAGCGGCCTCCGGCTTCGTCAAGGCGGTGAAGCTGTATCCGGCCGGGGCGACGACCAATTCAGATGCCGGTCTGACCGCCATCGAGAAAGCCTACGACACGCTCGCCGAAATGGAGCGCGTCGGCTTGCCGCTGCTGGTGCATGGCGAGGTGACCGATCCGGCGATCGACCTGTTCGACCGCGAGAAGGTGTTCATCGACACCGTGCTGCTGCCGCTGACGCAACGCTTCCCTAAGTTGAAGGTGGTGATGGAACACATTACGACCAAGGATGCGGCCGAATTTGTTGCCAGCACCCCGGAAAACGTCGCGGCGACGATCACCGCGCACCATCTGCTGTACAACCGCAACGCCATCTTCCAGGGCGGCGTGCGGCCGCATTGGTATTGCCTGCCGGTGTTGAAGCGCGAGACGCATCGTGTGGCACTGGTCGAGGCGGCCATTTCCGGCAATGCCAAGTTCTTCCTCGGCACCGATTCGGCGCCACATGCCCGGGTGACCAAGGAGGCGGCCTGCGGTTGTGCCGGTTGCTACACGGCCTATGCCGCTCTGGAGCTCTACGCCGAGGCCTTCGAGGCGGCCGGGGCGCTGGACAAGCTCGAAGCCTTCGCCAGCTTCCACGGTCCGGATTGGTACGGCCTGCCGCGCAACAGCGACAAGGTCACGCTGGTCAAGGAAAGCTGGACGGTGCCGGCCGCTTACGACTACATTCACGGCGATACGCTGGACTCGCTGGTGCCGCTGCGCGCCGGTGAAACGCTCACCTGGAAAATGCTCTGAGGACACCGATCATGCGTCTGCGCACCGCCCTGCTTGCCCTGCTGGCCGTACCCCTGCTGTCCGCCTGCATCAACGACGGCGCGACGTATGAAATCGACAATACCCGCGAGCACGTGCTGTCGCTGATCCGCGAGCAGCCGTATTTCTGGGACGACAAGGTTAATCTCTATCTGGTCGTTTCGCGCATGCCGGCTTGCATGCGTCGGCATGAGATCGGGCCGGGTACGGCCAAGACCAAGGTCGAGATCTACCAAGTGCCGTCAGGTGCCTTCATCGTCAAGGCGGGCAAGAAGATGTTCGCCACTGAAACGCAGACCTGCGAAGGCTGGGCCAAGGTGTCTGAGGAGCCGGAAGGCGGCATGGGCAAGCTGATCGGTACCTTCCGCGTCAAGAAGGGCGAGCTCACCTTCGTCAAGGAAGAGGGCGACGCCGCTGGCAAGGGCGCTACCGAAGAGTGATGCCCGAGCTATTCAGCGGCCCGCTGTACTGGCCGCTGGCGCGTTGGCTGGCGCAATTGCCGCCGCAGCCCGATGCCGAGGCGGTGGCCGCCTTGGCTGCGCAATATCCCATCCTGACCGAAAGCGGCAAGCCGGTACGTTTCGTTGCCCCGCAAAGCGACGGCATGGCCTACGAATGTCGCGTCTGGGAGAACGGCGAGGTGGAAACCCGCCGCGACAACTGGCACGACTGGTTCAATGCGCTGGTCTGGCTGAGCTTTCCGCAAACCAAGAACGCCATCACGGCCGCCCATGTGGCCGCCATGCAACCGCAGGGCGAATTGCGCGGGCGCATCCGCGATGCGCTGACGCATTTCGACGAATGCGGCATCATCGTCCTGTCGAGCGAGCCGGAACTGCTGCAACTGCTGGGCGATTTCCGCTGGAAGGAATTGTTCGTCGAGCGGCGGGCGGCGGTGCGGGCGCACATGCGTTTCGTCGTTTTCGGCCACGCGACCTATGAATCGCTGC
The DNA here is from genome assembly GCA_041904995.1 of Azonexus sp. GTDB lineage: Bacteria > Pseudomonadota > Gammaproteobacteria > Burkholderiales > Rhodocyclaceae > Azonexus. The sequence goes on along the minus strand of JAYRMB010000013.1, from coordinate 28,754 downwards.
TGTCGCCCTTCCGCGGGCTGACCGCCAAGGCCGTCCTGCTCGACTGCACGCCGGCTGACCTCGCGGTGGACGATGAAACGCTAACTGCTGCGGTGGACAGCCGTTTGGCGGCAATTTTCAGAACCGACCGCTACACCCGGCCGCGCGACTTCCAGCCCTTGCCGCTACTCGGCATCCCCGGCGTCACGCCGGAGAACGAAGCTCCTGCCTACTACGACGATACCTGGCAGTTCCGGCCGGGGCGGCGGGAAAAACTGGCCGCCTGAACGTTCAGGCGACGGCGAACAGCAGCAACTGCATCGCCCGGCTGCGTACCTCGAGCAGGGCCTGGTATTCCGGGCTGTCGGTCCAGCGCTGGGCGTCGGCTTTACTCGGAAATTCGATATCGACGAAGGCATCTGGCGCGACGCCGCCGGTTTCGTTCCACAGCACGGCATCGACTGCGCCGCGCTGCCGCACCGTGCCGCCGTACTGGGCGATGGTGGCGCCGACGCGGCTGCGATAGTCGTCGAAAGCCGCCGGGTCGCGCACGGTGATCAGGCCGATGATGCGATAACTCATCGTCGCCTCAGCGATTGACGTCGACCACGACACGCCCGCGTACCTTGCCATCCATCAGCAGGGCAGCCGTCGGGATGGCTTCGGCCAGCGGGATTTCATGGGCGATCTGACCGAGCTTGGCGAGGTCGAGGTCACGTCCCAGACGCTCCCAGGCGGCGATGCGTTCCGGGCGCGGGCACATTACGCTGTCGATGCCGACCAGCGTCACGCCGCGCAGAATGAAGGGAGCGACGGTCGCCGGGAAATCCATGCCACCAGCCAGGCCGCAGGCAGTGACGACACCGCGATATTTCGTGGTGGCGCAGATGTTGGCCAGCGTGTGGCCGCCGACCACATCGACGGCGCCGGCCCAGCGTTCCTTGCCGAGCGGTTTGCCGGGGGCAGCGAAGGCGGCACGTTCGAGAACTTCGCTGGCGCCGAGTTGTTTCAGGTATTCCGCTTCTTCCGGCCGGCCGCTGACGGCGACCACGCTATAGCCCAACTTGGCGAGCAGGGCGATGGCGACGCTGCCGACCCCGCCGGCGGCACCGGTCACGACGATCTCGCCATCCGTGGGTTTGACGCCATGGCGCTCGAGCGCCAGCACGCAGAGCATGGCGGTGTAGCCGGCAGTGCCGATGGCGACGGCCTGCTTTTCATCGAAGGCGGCGGGCAGCGGCACCAGCCACTCGCCCTTCAGGCGGGCCTTCTGCGCCAGACCACCCCAGTGCGTTTCACCGACGCCCCAGCCGTTGAGCAGCACGCGCTCGCCGGGCCGGTAATCGGGATGATTGCTGCTGTCGACTGTGCCGGCAATGTCGATCCCCGGCACCATCGGGAACTTGCGCACGACGGGCCCTTTGCCGGTAATGGCCAGGCCGTCCTTGTAATTGAGCGACGAATAGGCGACGCGCACGGTGACGTCGCCCTCGGGCAATTCCGCCTCGTCGATGTCGCGCACGGCGGCGCGGTAGCCTGCTTCGTCCTTGTCGATGACGATACCCTTGAACATCGTTTCTCCTTCGTCAGTTCTGCAGGGCCGGGCTAACGCCGGCGCCGCGCATGTCCATGAGTTTCAGTATAGCCAACAAGATGGCGCCAACGCCCATCACGCCGGCCGCCAGATAGAGTCCGCCGGCGTAGCTGCCGGAGCGCGTGCCCAGCCAGCCGACGACGGCCGGGCCGATGATCTGGGCGGCGCCATAGGCCAAGGTCATCTTGCCCATCATCTTGGCCGGGCGGGTCGGGTAGTAGCGGCCGGCCATGGTCAGGACCAGGCTGACCATGCCGATGAAGGTGCCGCCGAAGAGCAGTGCCCCGAAAATTGCCGGAATCAGGCCGTCTACCGCAACCGGCAGCACGATTCCGACGATCTGCAACAGCGCGGCCAGGATCAGGGCGTTCAGCTCGCCGGTGTAGCGGGCGATCAGGTCCCAGTTGATGCAGGCCGGCGCGGCGGCGATGCCGATAGCGAGGAAGACCAGTGTGCCGTGGCCGGCCATGCCAGGTAGGCGATCGACGATGGCGACGATGAAGGTGGCGCTGACCACGTAGCCGACGCCAGCGCAGAAATAGGCGGCCATGAAAATGGTCAGAAATAGGCGGCTGGGCGGATTGTCCGCCATCGGCTGGCCGCTCTTGGTCATGCCGCTGGTGTCGGGTGGCGGCAGCCAGGCCAGCGCCGGGTAGGCGAGCAGGCAGGCGATGCCGGTGAAAATGAACCATTGGACCTGCCAGTCGAAATGCGGCGCCATCAACCAAACTGCCGCAGCGCAACTGGCGATACCCAGGCCGATGCCGGTGAAGTGGATGCCCAGTTCGGGGCGATGGTGGTGGCGGATCAGCCAGTTCAGGATCAGGCCGGTGCCGAGCAGCATGGCCGCCGCGCTGGACAGGCCTGCCAGGAAGCGTGAGGCGATCCACAGCATCAGGTTGTCGGTCAGGCCCATCATTGCCGTACTGACGATGGCGACGATCATGCCGATCCGGTACAGGCGATCCTTCAACACCAGATCGCTGATCAGCGAGGCAATCAGGGCGCCGCTCAGGTAGCCGGCGTAGTTCAGCGCAGCCAGCCAGCCGGCTTCGGCGATACCGAGCCCGGCCTGTTTCTGCATGATCGGCAGGAGCGGCGTGTAGGCGAAGCGGGCGACGCCGAGCGTCAGCAGCAGACTGAAAATGCCGGCGCCCAGCACTTGCAGGCGTTCTCTCTGGGAAGACATGTGTCGAGTCCTTTTAGTTATGTCGAGCAACGATAAACAGAGTAAAGTATCTGTTCAAATGATTTGTTGAGAACTTAATGTTCTTGATTGGAGAATGATGGAGCTCGTCGCCCTGCGTACTTTTCAGGCCGTCGTCGAAGAAGGTGGCATCCTTGCCGCTTCGCGCAAGCTGAACACCGTGCAATCCAACGTCACCGGGCGTATTCGCCGGTTGGAAGAGGAACTCGGCACCGAGTTGTTCTTCCGCAAGGGGCGTGGCCTGGAGTTGGCACCGTCTGGCCGGGTGCTGCTCGACTACGCCCGCCGCATGTTGCAGTTGGAGCGGCAGACCAGCGCGGCCGTGCGCCAGGTCGGCGAGTGTGTCGGCGAATTGCGCATCGGCGCCATGGAAACCTTCGCTGCCCTGCATTTGCCGGCGGCCTTGAAGGCGGTGCGGGCCGAGCACCCGGGGCTGGAGTTGCGCGTGCAGACCGAGACCAGCGCTGCCTTGACTGAGCGGGTGCTGGAGCACAAGCTCGATTGCGCTTTCGTTGCCGGGCCGGTGGTTCATCCGGATCTCGATTTCACCGAGGTGGCGGTCGAGGAACTGGTCCAGGTGCACGCCCGTGGCATGGACCCGATCCAGCAGCCGCTAATCCTTTTTCGTGAGGGCTGTGCCTATCGGACCCGCGCCCTTGCCTGGCAGCGCCAGCAGGGCCATGCGGTGGCCGACGCCATGGAGTTCGGTACGCTGGAGGGGATTCTCGGTTGCGTTTCTGTCGGCCTGGGGTGGACACTGATGCCGCGCCGGGTGGTCGAACAATCGCAACACCGGGCTGATCTGGTGGTCGAAACATTGCCGGAAGACATTGCGCGCGTGCCGACCGGAATGGTCACCTTGCGCGACGGGCCGACGCTGGTCGCCCTGAAGACGCTCGGCGCGGCGGTGGCCGAATCGGCGCGCCGCGCATTCTGAAAGGAGAAGCGATTTGACGCCACAACTCTTCCTCGACGACCTGCAGGTCGGCCAACGTTTCGTTTGTCCGGGGGCGACGCTGACCGATAGCGACATCATTACCTTCGCCATGCATTACGATCCGCAGCCTTTTCACATCGATGCGGTGGCGGCGGCCGAATCGCTTTACGGTGGCTTGATCGCAAGCGGTTTTCAGGTGATTGCCCTGTGTTTTCGCCTGTTCATTCAGCAGGGCCAGTTCCGTGCCGCAAGCATGGGCTCGCCGGGGATGGACGATCTACGTTGGTATGCGCCGGTTCGCCCAGGCGACACCTTGCATACCGAGGTCGAGGTACTTGAGGTCAATCCCTCGCGTTCCAAGCCGGATCGGGGTATCGCCCGGTTACAATATGCCGCCATCAATCAGCGTGGCGAGCAGGTGGCCGGATTTATTGTTCGTCACTTGTTGCGAATTAACCAGAATAATTAAATTTTTGTAAATTTTGTTGAATATTGCTTGGTGTAGGTTGTCGCTTTGCCGTAATATGCATTTCGCAACATGCTGGGTGCATTACTGAATGGCAAGCGAAGGAAAATTAAGCCGCTGGGACGACGAACGTGGGTTCGGATTCATCACGCCGACTGAAGGCGGGAAGGATGTGTTCGTCCATATCAAGGCTTTTCCGACCGGCCAGCGACCGCAGGTCGGCGACTGGCTGCGCTATCAGGTCACCGATGATTCGCGTTTCGACGGACGCCAGCGAGCTGCCCGCATCGAACGTCATTGGTCCGCCAAGTCGGCCAAACTCGCCAAGAGAAGCAGGAAGCGCAAGGGAACGGAATGGGGCGGCGCTTCGCTGCTGGCCATTCCGCTGTTCATCGCCTTGCTCGGTGCACTGGTCTTTTTCTGGAAGATTCCCAAGTTGTGGGGCGGGCTCTATGTCGCTGCCAGCCTGTGCTGTTTCCTGGTTTATCTGTGGGACAAGCAAGCCGCCCGTGCCGACCGCCGGCGTGTGCCGGAATCGACATTGCATGTCTGGTCGCTGCTCGGCGGCTGGCCGGGGGCGTTGCTGGCGCAGCAATATCTGCGTCACAAGTCGGTCAAGGCAAGTTTCCGCGCGGTTTTCTGGCTGACGGTTGCCGTCAATGTGGGCTGCTTCGTCTGGCTGGCTTCGCCGGATGGGCGCGCCTGGTTGCAGGCGACCCCCTTCGGCACGATCCTGGGCTGAACGAAGCTTCCTCGGTTTTTGCCGTTTTTGCAGTGTGCACCGCAGCAGTGGCGTTTTAGCGAATCCCTGAAATGAAAAAGCCCGGCACCGGAATGTGCCGGGCTTTTTCTTTGGCTTAAGCAGCTTGTGGGTGGTCGCCGTAGATGCGTTCGGCGCCGAGGCGGTTGATGCCGCTGATCAAGGCCTTGATCGACGCAGTGACGATGTTGCTGTCGATGCCGACGCCGTAGCATTCGCCGTTGCCGGCGGCGCCGGCGATTTCCATCAAGGCGCAGGCGCGGGCGTTACCGTCCTCGCCCATCGGCACCATCGAGCGTTCCTCGTAGCTGCGCACCTGGATGCGGATGCCGGCGCTCTGCAACGCGTGTACCGCGGCGTTGATCGGGCCGTTGCCTTCGCCGCTGAGGATGTGCGTCTTGCCGTCGATATTGACGGTGAGACGGATGCCCTGGGCGTTGCCGTGTTCAAAGAGGTGGTGCTCGCGGTAGTCGACCGGCGTGGCGTTGTCGAGATAGGTGCGGCTGAAGATCTCCCAGATGTCGCCGGCGCTGACTTCGCCGCCGTGGGTGTCGGTGTGCTTCTGGACGACGCCGGAGAACTCGACCTGCATGCGACGCGGCATGACCACGCCGTGCTCGGTTTCCATCAAGTAGGCGATGCCCCCCTTGCCCGACTGGCTGTTGACGCGGATGACCGAGTCGTAGCTGCGGCCGACGTCGGTCGGGTCGATCGGAAGATAGGGCACTGACCATTGCTCTTCCGCCTTTTGAGCGGCAAACCCCTTCTTGATGGCGTCCTGGTGGGAGCCGGAGAAGGCCGTGAAAACGAGGTCTCCGACGTAGGGGTGGCGCGGATGGACCGGGAGCTGGCTACAGTGTTCGAAGGTGCGGGCAACGGCGTTGATGTCCGAGAAATCGAGCCCCGGATGGACGCCTTGCGTATACATGTTGAGGGCAAGGGTGACGAGATCGACATTGCCGGTACGCTCGCCGTTGCCGAAGAGGCAGCCCTCGACGCGGTCGGCGCCGGCCATCAAGCCCATTTCGGCGGCCGCGACGGCGGTGCCGCGGTCGTTGTGCGGGTGAAGGCTGATGAGCACGCTGTCGCGACGGGCGAGGTTCTTGTGCATCCACTCGATCTGGTCGGCATAGATGTTGGGCGTGGCGATCTCGACCGTGGTCGGCAAGTTGAGGATGACCTTGCGCTGCGGCGTGGCGCCCCAGGCGGCGGTGACGGCATCGCAGACTTCCTTGGCGAAATCGAGCTCGGTGGCGGTGAAAAGCTCCGGGCTGTATTCGAGCACGATCTCGGTTTCCGGCATCTGCTCGGCCAATTCGCGAATGAGCTTGACCGCATCGACGGCCATCTGGACGACCTCGGCCTTGCTCATGCCGAAGACGGTTTCGCGGAAGGTCTTGCAGGTGGCGTTATAGACGTGAACGATGGCGCGGCGAGCGCCTTTCAAGGATTCGAAGGTGCGGCGGATGAGGTGCTCGCGGGCCTGGGTGAGCACTTCGATGGTGACGTCGTCGGGAATGTGGCCGCCCTCGATCAAGCCGCGCACGAAGTTGAATTCGGTTTCGGAGGCGGACGGGAAGGCGATTTCGATTTCCTTGAAGCCGATGTCGCAGAGCATTTTGAACATCTGCATCTTCTTGTCGGCGTTCATCGGCTCGAACAAGGCCTGGTTGCCGTCGCGCAAGTCGGTGCTCATCCAGATCGGGGCCTGGGTGATGGTGCGGCTCGGCCACTGGCGGTCGGTGAGATTGACCGGCGGGAAGGCGGTGTATTTCTGGCTGGGCTGGGCGATCATGGTGCGGCTCCGGGAATGCATTGGCGATGACGGAATATTAGGCCAGGGGCGCTGGCAGGTGCTTGCAAAATTCGGTGAGAATTGCGGCATAATTGGCAGAAAATTGCGCAAAATATTTTATCGGAGCAATGCGATGGAGTTGGATCGTTACGACCGCGAAATTCTTGCCATCCTGCAAACCGATGGCCGTATCAGCAACCAGGACCTGGCCGACCGCATCGGCCTCTCGCCTTCGCCCTGCCTGCGCCGCGTGCGTACGCTGGAAGAGTCCGGCCTGATCGCCGGCTACCGTGCCCATCTCGATGCTAAGAAGCTGGGCCTAACGCTGATGGCGCTGATCGGCATCTCGATGGATCAGCACACGCCGGAGCGCTTCGCCAACCTGGAGGCAACTATCTCGGGCATTCCCGAGGTGCTGGAATGCCTGCTCATCACCGGCCAGCAATCGGACTACCAGTTGAAGGCGGTCGTCACCGACATGGATGCCTACCAGGAACTGCTGCTCAACAAGATCACGCGCATCCCCGGCGTGACCGGGGTGCACACCAGCTTCGTGCTGCGCAAGGTGATCGACCGGACGGCCTTGCCGGTCTAGGCGGCTTCGCCGTTGCGCTGCCGCCGGCGGCTCAAGACCAGCGGAATCGCCCCGATGACCAGACCGCCGATCCCGGACAGATTGGTGATCAGGTCGAAGGTCGGGATGCTATAGACAGCGATGAAAACCATGAACAAGGCGGCCAGCGGCCACAGCACATAGCTGAACGCCGCATGGAGGCCGCCCCGCAATTGCCGCCGGTAATGCCAGACGCAGGCGAAGCCCGCCAGGCTCATGTAGAAGCAGATTTGGAAACCGATGGCGAGGATGGAGCTGTGCAGGATCGCCTTGACCGAAGGCATCAGCGACGAGGAAAAGAGCAGCACGATGCCCAGCCCCCAGATCACGGCGGTGGCCACCCAGGGCGTCTGCCATTCGGGATCGATGCTGGCGTAGCGTGGATGCAGCATGCGGTCGCGCGCCATGGCGAACATGCTGCGGCTGAATTGCAGGATCTGTGTTTCGATGGTGCCGACGGTGCTCAGGACGGTGGATAGCACCGCCAGATAATTCCACGGCGTCGGGAAAAGCTTGTTGGCGATGGCGTAGAGCACGTTGGTGTTGGCTTCGGCGATTTCGGCATCGCTCAGCACGATGAGCACGACGATCATCATGATCACGAAGAACAGGATCAGGTTGATCATTGCCCAGAAGGCGCCCTGGCTGGCGGAGTGCGGCTTGCTGCCATCGTGGCTCTTGCTCTCTTCCGAAAGGTTCATCGTCACGTCCCAACCCCAGTAGAAGAAGATGGCGGTCAGCGCACCGGTGGCGAAGAGTTGCGGCGTGAAGGAGAAGGGCGAGAACCAGATCAGCGATGGCTGGTGGGCCGGTCGCCCGCCGTATTCGACGAAGGCAGCGATGATCAAGGCCACGACAACGATGGTTTCGATGCCGGTCAGCACCATCTGCGCGTAGCTCGCATGCTTGATGCCCTTGGTCACGACGATCGTGACGGCAGTCAGCCACAGGGCGGCGGTCGTTGCCACCCAGAAGGTATCTTCTACCTTGTCCGGCAGCAGGATGATCAGCGTCGAGGTGGCCGCCGGGATGGTGGCCGAAACCATGAAGAAGACCGAGGCGACGAGCAGGCCCCAGCCGGTGAAGAAGCCCCAGGTCGGGCCGAAGACATGGCCGACCCAGGCATAGGCGGCGCCGGCGTGCGGTGTGATCTTGGCCAGGTGGAAGAAGGCCAGCATGATGCCGAACATGATCAGGCCACAGTAGAAAATGCTGCCCACCGACAGGACGCCAACCGCGGCGACGATGGTCGCCGTCGTCACCGCCACGCTGAAGGCCGGCGCCGTGCCGGCGATGCCCATGATGGCAGATTCGAAGGTGCCGAGCGCCTCGCGCGCCAATTCCCGCTTGTCCGACACGATCCTCCCCACCAAGACGTGTTCGCTTGCACCAAGCATAGCCTGTTTTAACCGACGGGGCAGGGGGGCGGTCACGTATAATCGCGCCTGGAAAGTCGGCCAGGCAATCGCTGGATACTTCGGTATCGGGAGGAAAGTCCGGGCTCCATTGGGCGGGATGCCAGCTAACGGCTGGGTGCTATAAGTCGCAAGACCCAAGGCAACGGAAAGTGCAACAGAGAGTAGACCGCCGATGGCGTCGCAAGACGCACAGGTAAGGGTGAAACGGCGAGGTAAGAGCTCACCGCGTCCACGGTAACGGCGGACGGCACGGTAAACCCCATCCGGAGCAAGACCAAATAGGGAAGCTGAGGCGTGGCCCGCGCTGCTTCCGGGTAGGTTGCTTGAGCCTGTCGGTGACGGCAGGCCTAGAGGAATGATTGCCGAACCTCGCAAGAGGGGAACAGAACCCGGCTTATCGGCCGGCTTTCCACACGAATTTGCCGCCGTAGCGTCAGTGCTGCGGTGCACTGGCCATTTTGGCCAAAAACCAAGTTGGCGCGGCGCGCTTAAAATACCCTCATGAATTCCTATCTCGAATGGCAAGAGAATGGCGTCCCCCAGCGCGCGCGCTGGCGCTCCGAAGCCGGCATCGCGCCGCACCGACAGGTGCAAATCGCTGACGACACGCTGGGGGCGGATGCCGCCTATCGCTTGCTGGAAAGCGGTATCGCCCTGCTCTGGCGCGGCGACTGGGTCAATGCCCGCCATCTGATGCAGGCGCTGACGCGGCGCGCCGACCGCCGGTTCGGCGCATTGCGCGGCAAGGCACCAGCGACACCGGCCGAGGCCTTCGCCCGCCATCGCGAGCAGCAAGGCAAACGCGCCGCCTTGCTCGCCCGCCTGCTCGTACCGCTCGAGGCCGATTACCGCGTGCCGCTGCGTCGTGCGCAGGAAACGCGTGCCGCCTGCCAGGAGGCCTGGGGTGAACCGGACGGCGAAGCCTTGATCGTCTCCTTACGCGAATTGCTCGCCGTGATCAGCGCCCACGAATGGCGCAAGAAGGGCGTGCCCGTACCGGCCGTGCAGGGTCGCATCTACCCGCATTACGGGGTGTTTTCGCCGGTGCGCGGCGAGTACGTCGATCTGGTGGCGAAGGCGCCTTTGCCGGCCGATTGCCAAACGGCGTTCGATATTGGCGTCGGCTCCGGCATTCTCTCGGCCATCCTGGCCAAACGCGATGTGCCGCGCGTAGTTGCCACCGACATGGATCCCCGCGCGCTGGCCTGTGCCATGGAAAATCTGCAAAAACTCGGGTGCGCCGCAGTCGAGTTGCAGCGGGTCGATCTCTTCCCCGAAGGCAAAGCCGATCTCGTTGTCTGCAACCCACCTTGGGTGCCGGCACAACCCAGTTCGCCCATCGAGTATGCCGTCTACGATCCCGATTCGCGCATGTTGCGCGGCTACCTTGAGGGTTTGGCGGCGCATCTGGCACCAGGCGGCGAGGGCTGGCTGATCATTTCCGATCTGGCGGAACATCTGGGGCTGCGTTCGCGCCAGCAATTGCTCGACTGGATTGAGGCGGCTGGCCTCCAGGTGCTGGGCCGCCTCGATACCCGACCACAGCATCCGAAAACGCGCGATACGAGTGACCCGCTACACGCTGCTCGCGCTGCCGAAGTGACTTCCCTGTGGCGATTGGGTACGTCGCATTCTTGAGCAGCAGCGTTCAGGCTGGCGAAGCCCAAGGAGAAGGTTTAACCTTCCCTTATCGAGCCCGCCTGCGAGGTGCGTCATGAACAAGAACGACATGTTCCGCAAGATCAACGAGCGCTTTCCCGATATCGTGGAAAAAGCGATCACCTTGTGGGGAACCCCGGAACTGGATGTTTACATCCTCGATACCGTCAGCGACATGTCGATCAAGCCTCGGGAGGGGCTGACGCCGGAGATCATGGAAGCCCTCTCCGGATTGAAGGGCGAGCATGATCGTGAATATCCGCAATTCGTTGCCGAGGGCAACGCCGAAGCGATCCGCAAGCTGGAAGAAAACCCCGACTTCAAGAAAGTGGAAGAGCGTTTTCCGCACATCGGCCGCCGGGTCAAGTCGGCTTGGGGACACGCCTCGTTCCCGCTCTATATTGATGGACTGTTCAACGACAATCGTGGCGGCAAGCGCCAGGGCTTCCCGGAAGAGATCGTCACGGCGCTCTTCCATCTGACCCAGTTGCACGACCTTGAATATCCGCAGTTCGAACGCAAGGTGGCTGACCTTTGGGCCGGCAACAATGCCTGGTGACGCCCTGTCGCATGGAGCGAACACGATGAAAAAAAGAATGATCAAGCTGCTGGCGTCGGCGAGTGTGGTTCTGGTCGCAGGCTGCGTCGTCACGCCTCAGCCAACCTATGTCTATCGCGAACCTCCGCCGCCGCGCGTCGAATATGCCGGCTATCCCCCGGTCAGCGGCTACATCTGGATCAGCGGTTACTGGGTCTGGGGCGGTCATGGCTACGAATGGCTACCCGGCCGCTGGGAAGCGCCGCGACCCGGCTATCGCTGGGTTGCGCCGCGCTGGGAACGATCCGGTGACCGCTGGTATCAGCATGAAGGGCGCTGGGAGCATGATCATGCATATCGTCCTCCCGTCGTGACTCCACCTCGCTATGATCGTGAGCCGCCACGGGCAGAGCCAATGCCACGTCGTGATTACGACGGAGATCGTTCTGGCCAGCCGCGCTTTGAGCGGGAGGCGCCCAAACCGCAGGTGGTCCAGCCGCCAAGAACGCCTGAGCCGCAGCAGGCGCCACGTGGTTTTGAGCGGCGAGAACCATTGCCGCAATACCAGGCGCCGAAGCGCGAGGATTCACGTTCACGCGACCGCCGCGATGAGGGCCGGGATGACGACCGAAGTCGCGGTCGACCTGATTTCCGTCGCGATCGAGGCGATGACCGTTGATTGATAAAAAAGCCTGCGTCGATCGCAGGCTTTTTTGGTGAGCACGAGTTTCGGTGGCTGGTTTATTCGCCGGTGAGTACCCATTTGCCATCGCGGATGGTCATCATGACGCGGGCGCGCTTGTCCATGCCGTTGTGGTTCTGCGCCGTCATGTTGAATACACCTTGGGCACCGACGACTTCCTTCGAGTTCTCCAGGGCATCGCGCAGCGCTGAGCGGAATTCCGCCGAGCCAGGCTTGCCCTTCTTGAGTGCTTCGGGAATGGCTTTCTGTAGCAGCAGGCCGGCATCGTAGGTATTGGCGCCGAACGTCGACATCGTGCCGGCGCCGAATTTGCCTTCATAAGCCTTGATGTAGCCTTGGGCGACGGCCTTGATCGGATTCTTGGCGGCGAGGTCGCCGGCAACCAGCATCGGGCCGCCGGCCATCAAGGTGCCTTCGACATCCTTGCCGCCGATGCGGATGAAGTCGTTGGTGGCGACGCCGTGCGTCTGGTAAATCTTGCCCTTGTAGCCGCGGCTCAGCAGTCCGGCTTGCGGCAAGACCGCGGGGGCGCCGGTGGCGGCGATCAGGACGGCATCCGGCTTGGCGGTGATCACCTTCAACACCTGGCCGGTGACCGATTGATCGGTACGGTTGTAGCGTTCGTTGGCGACCAGGCGCAGGCCGGCTTTTTCCGCCATGGCGCTGAAGACCTTGAACCAGTTTTCGCCGTAGGGGTCGTTGAAGCCGACGAAACCGAGCGTTTTCACGCCATTGGCGTTCATGTGTTCGAGTAGCGCCTCGGCGATCAGGTCGTCGTTCTGCGTGGTCTTGAACACCCACTTTTTGCGCTCGTCCATCGGCTGGATGATTGCCGACGAACCGACGGTGGTGACCAGTGGCACATGCGATTCGGCAACGAAATCGAGCATGGCGAGGGCGGCCGGCGTCGTGGTCGGGCCAATCAGGGCATCCACCTTGTGCTCGGTGATCAACTTCTTGACACCGGTCACCGCGTTGGTTGGGTCGGAGGCATCGTCAAGCACGATGTACTCGACTTTCTGGCCACCGATCTCGGTCGGCAGCAAGGCGACGGTGTTCTTCTGCGGAATGCCGACGACGGCGGTGGGGCCGGTCGACGAGGCGATGACACCGATCTTGATGTCGGCGAGGGCGCTGCCGCTGACGGCAAGGGTCAACAGGCAGGCGAGCAACTTGCGGCTGAGCATGCGCAACTCCGGGGAATCAAAAGGTCCAATTATAGGGAGTCTGCGGCCAACCAAAAGACAAAAGCCTGCGAAATCCGCAGGCTTTTGGGTGCTTGGTGGCGGAATGCGGAACTGAACCCGCGTCCGTTTGCCGAGCCAGATAGTAACGCATTGGCCTTGAGGGCGTGGATTCGACGATTTGGCCAAATGTGTTCGGGTATCGTGCAAGCCGTGGTTGCTGGAACTTCAAGCTCTTGCAGACCAAGCAGCAGTAGTGGCTACTTGCATGAGCAATGAACGCAACTTGGCCACTGCGTCGGCGGGATTGTGGGGCAACGTGGCAAAGCCGATCTTCTTTCGGTCATCAAGGCTCCATGGGCTGCTCTGCTCGGCATTGGGCGTACCAGGTTTTGATGGGTCGAAGGGATACGCCAAAAGGCCCCAGGTCACCATTCCGGCAGGAGACTGAAAGCGTCCCAGATAGGCGGCCATCTGATACAGATCGTCGCGCTGCGGCCCATTTGGTGAGCTGGCAGATGGATGGAGGGACTTGTACTTGGCATCAACGACCCCTCTGATGGTGGAGCCTGAGAACAGTATGGCGTCGGGTATCAAAGTGCCCAAACCTTGACCTGAGACATCGCTGTGGAGCAGTTTCTTGGTGACAGACTTATCTCGGGTGCCGTGAGTCACCGTCAGCGGTGCGGCGGCCTTCCGCAGAATGCTGAGGACGTACATCTCCCACAGCTCGGCCACGTCGAGCAGCACACCTTTCGTATCGCCGCTGGCATCAATATCGGCAGCGAGCCCCCTTCGGTTTGCAATCTGCCGCGAAAGCTCCGCGATGGGGGCGAAGCCCGCCGTGATCGGTGTGTAGCGAATCCGGTCCAGTTCGGCCTTCGTAGGCACGCGTGGTCGCGCACCGGTGACAGCCATCAGATTGGGAAGGAGCTCCTTGGCACGTGTAGGCAGCCATTTTTCGTCCGATACCCCAAGCCACCGTCGCAGAACCTCGTAGGCGGCGACGATGGCATCGGATGCCGCGTGATCCAACGATCGCTCCGAACGGATAGACACGACCTGTCCACCACCCGTGGCGATCAAGCGCAGAGATGCCGGGACATCAAGCCGTCCCCTGACAGTCGCGCCTTTCGTGGCCACTTCACGGCGAAGCGCAGGCAGCCCATGCCGTGCCGCCTCGATGAAGCCATGGGCCCAAACGGACGCCAGAAGTTGGGCAATGAACGATTCGTCCTCCCGGAGTTTTCCGGGCGCGTCGGTCAGCACGACCGAGGTTGCTTCAAACAGCCAATTCCGAAGCGTGGCCAGACCAAAACGTGGCTCAATGGTCAGGCTGTGCCCCTCGAAGGAAATCGAGCCAACGTACCTGCCAGCCCACCAGGTGCCGTCCCATTCACAGTAGACGATGGGTTCGTCCTCATCCCTCTCGCCAGAGATGGGAACGACAAGATCCGATGCTCGGACATTTGTTGCGAGCTTACGGAGCCAGTTCGCCTCTGCCGCTGTCGGTTGCGGGACAAGCGGCGAGCAGTCACGCGCGACTAGCTTCACTCGGCCACCGACGGCTTGAGAAGAACCTTGGAGAGCCGGTCGAGCTCAGTGTTGCGCGCGGTCGCGTCCAGTCCGGCGAGATACTGCTCGAGCAACGGGCGAAGGGACAGATTCCACACCTGCACGACAGGCTCCAGCGCTTCACCCTTTTTGTTCCAAAGGTAGTTCTGCTTGCGTGTAGGTCGAGCACCGAGGAAATTGCGCAGGAACACGACCACATCTAGCAGGTAGGTGTGCCCGATCTCGTACTGCGAGCCAAGCAGCGGGCTGTCGTGGATCTGCCCGTTCAACGCCGCCGCCGCTGCAGCCAATTTGCGGAAGTCCGGTTCGATGCGATCCCACTCCAGGCCCGATTTCAGAACCTGCCACTTGGATTCGGCGGCACCCACTAGAGCCTCGGCGTCAAACGGGCAAAGTAGCCACAGGAAACGGCGGCGCAGCGCGAAGTCGATCTGCTCGATGGACTGGTCGATCAGGTTCATGGTTCCGATCACGTACAGATCATCGGGGATGCGCAGCTTCATTGCCGCCCCGTCACCATTGCGTGCCGGGAGCTCAATCGACTGATTGCGATCCTCAAGCAAGGAGAAGCACTCGCCGAGCATCCGACTCAGGTCCGTCCGGTTCATTTCATCCAGGATCAGGATGTGCGGCAGACGTTCAGCGCGTGGCTGCTGCTCGATGTCCCCAATCAACTTTGGAAGGTAGCCAGCTCGATATTCCGTGCCACCACTATTCGAAATGTGGAGTGCGCGAATGAAGTCCTCGTAGCTGTAGGCCGGGTGCAGCTGTAGTCGATGCACGTTGTCGCGGATCGCGGATTCGATGACTGGTTGCGACTGAAAGTAGCGCGCTGGCCCCATCTGACTCAGCGCTGCTGATCGGATGACTCGCTCAGCAAGCCTCTTGGCGCGGAATGTCTTGCCTGTGCCAGGCGGGCCATAGAGGACGATCTGCTTCTTGTGTTGAATGATTTCCAGAGGCGCGCCTTCAGATGCACCCTCGCTGTCGTCGTACCAAGCCTCGACCAGGGGCGACCAGTAAAAATCTAGCTCCTGGTTGGGCAGCAGCTTTTCGAGCTCTCTGCGGATGGCCAAGATCGCCCGGTCATCATCCTCTGATTCAGCAGTGACCAGCCCCGAGAAAGCCTTGATGACTCTGCGCTTGTGATTGCCACTTGCTATGCGCTCGAAGTCCTCGGGGAACAGGAGGTGGAGAAGCATGTGCCGGAGCTGCTTCGACTCTGCATCCTCAATGCTGTCCACAACCGCTTGAAAGAGCCACGGATCGGACGCCACCTCTACCTGCCGATCTTGTGGCAGCTTCTTCCACGCGATGGCGAGCTCGATCAGAAAGGCGATCTCGAAGGGACGACGGGTGTTGTAGCCCTGGCCGCCACTGCCGATCCCGTTGGCGAAGGCTGCTGACACAGGGTGTGATTCCGGCAGGCTGTCACCGCCCCAGCCGAGCACCTCGTTTACAACCTGCCGCTTGCGTACGCCCCCGACACTGGAGGGGAACAGGAAGTACACGCTCAAGATCTCTGCTGCAAGGCGTGAAACGTCCTGCCCTGCCTTGCCCACCTGGTCTCTGAACTTGTCGATGAACGTGCGGTCGCCTTCGTCTGGTGTGGCAACAAAGGCCTTGTGGATGCGATCCAGAACGTCAGGCCGCCAAACGGAAGCGTCGGCGAACAGCAGCGAGCCATCGCGCAGAAGGCAGTTGGATCGGAAGGAATCGGCCGCGTGGTAGATCTTGCTGGTGTCGTGTTCTGAGTAGCGGGCCACTGTCCTCTCCTAGCATGATTTTCCGCAGAAGGCGTTCCAGTAGGCGGCCTTCGGTGCTAACATACGCAATATTATATCCAATGTGTGCGGAAAGATGTATGAAACGTGAGCATCGAAACGTTCCAGCAGTTAACGAGCTTCTTCGGGAACTGCATCATCGCATTGAGGCTAAGGAGCGAGCACGCATCAGCCAAGCGGTTATGGCGGAGCGTCTTGGCGTTTCTGCTCGCACCTATCTTGAGTATTTGCGGGGAACTAATTCCCCAGTGGCTATGCGCGTCATCCTAGATCTCCTCTGTATGCTGGATGACCAATCGATTGTTCAGGTCATTCAACATTGGCGTGATGCTCAGCTATTAAACGAACAAGCGGCCCCAGAGGCCACGACATGAAGGCACCTGCATTTATGAATCAACTGCTTGAGGACGATATCGTCACTCCTAGTACAACATCCGAGAAATCTTCTCCGAAGAAGCGTGGACGACCGCGCAAAACCCAGGTGCAGTCCACTGAGCCAGAGGCTGTTGCAACTCCGATGGAGTCTCCGCAGCCCAAAACTGTTGACCCAAGAAATGCACTAAATGAACTGACTTCGACCGAGTGGCTGCCCGAGACGATATCAGTTTGGAATCAGCGTGGCCTCGGAGCGAATCATCCAGACGCGCAGATTGAGCGACAGCATCCGGCACCGTTCTCGTTTACTGATGTGAGTCGACTGGTTCGATTTTTTACAAAAAGTGGCGAGGTCGTTCTCGATCCGTTTGTCGGCGTAGGTTCAACTCTTAAAGCTTGTGCGGTTGAAGGCCGAAACGGGATTGGATTTGAATTGAATCCTCGTTATGCCGAATTGGCCGAAGAGCGCCTGCGGGTGGAAGTTAAGGACATGTTCTCGAGTCTTGTGACTCAAGATGTGCGCGTAGGCGATGCTCGTGAACTAATCAAAAATGTACCGGACAATTCACTTGATCTTGTAGTAACCAGTCCTCCGTACTGGAACATCCTTCACAAGATTGATCACAAGGCAAAGCAAGAACGGGAAGTTCACGATCTAGACACCAAGTACAGCGAAGATGAACGAGACCTAGGAAATATCCACGAGTATGAGGTATTCCTGGAAGAGCTAGCATCAATACTTGGGTCATGTGGCCGCGCGCTAAAGCCCAAAAAGCACATGGCTGTAATCGTTAGTGATTTCCGCGACAAATCACGTTTTGTGATGTTTCATGCCGATTTGGCTAAGGCACTCGAAAAGCACAAACTGGAATTGCGAGGACTGACTGTGCTTTATCAGCGGCATAAGAGGGTGTTTCCGTATGGCTATCCCTATGCCTACGTCCCCAATATTCATCACCAATACATTCTCATCCTGCAGAATATGAAAAAGGCATGAA
This sequence comes from Azonexus sp., assembly GCA_041904995.1. GTDB lineage: Bacteria > Pseudomonadota > Gammaproteobacteria > Burkholderiales > Rhodocyclaceae > Azonexus. The sequence continues at coordinate 11,169 of JAYRMB010000013.1, read as the reverse complement.
ATGGAAAAAATTCCTGCCAACATTATTGACACCATAATCGGCGGCGATTGTATTGCTGGAATGAATGCGCTGCCGAATGACAGTATCGACTTGATCGTGGCTGACCCACCTTACAACCTTAATAAGGATTTTGGTGAATGGAAGGAGTCCGCGAAAAAGCATGAGTGGCTCGACTGGTCAAAGCGCTGGCTGAATGAATGCAATCGCGTTTTGCGTCCCGGTGGAAGCATATTCGTATATGGTATTCACCATCATATTTGCTGGATTCAGTGCCACCTTTATGAGTTGGGTTTGCAGTACAGGCGTCAGATTATTTGGTACTACGAGAACGGTTTCGCTGGATACACGAAATCATTGGCGGCACATTACGAGCCACTGCTATGGTTTTCAAAAGGTAAGGATTACACGTATCACCCTATTCGCGAACCCTACAAGAGCACAGAGCGACTCAAACACAAAATCACAAAAAATGGGAAGGTATGGGAGCCGCATCCAGACGGACGCCTCGCAGGTGATGTTTGGCGATTCCCAGTTCTTGCTGGGCGTCGTTTTCGAGATGAAAAGGTTGATCACCCAACCCAGAAACCGTTGTCAATTTCGGGTCGCATAGTCCAGCACTTCTCCAATCCTGGAGATCTGATTTTGGTACCGTTTGGTGGGAGTGGTTCGGAGTGTGTTGCTGCCAAAGCTGCAGGGCGTCACTTTATAGGCTTTGAGCTCAACCCAGAATACATTGCCATTGCAGAATCGAGGTTGGCTTCTACAAAGTTTGGAGCAGACGACCTTCTGGCGGCGGAACCTTCCCTTGCTGAAAGCGACAGTAGGGATGAGGTGAGTTACGCCGGAGAAGAGATCGCGCGGTAGATCAGTTTATTTCGCGGGTCTGAACGCGCCTGGATATGGCTCTGACCATTGCGTGGTATCAACACCAAGGCTATCGGCAAGATTAATAGTGCCTTCACCAATGGTGAAGGCACTACCTTCAAAACCATCAAGCTTCATGAAATTCCAAAGCATAGCAACCAAGAATCCCACGGTTATCGTTCTACAGCGCAGTCCCAGAACCTTCTCGATGTCTCGAGTAACTTGGTAATACTCAGAACGAACGTTTGGGAAAGCTAAAATGATGCTGACAGGATCAATTCCGTCAACCTGATAGCCGTATCTCGAGTGCAATACCGCCACGTCCTCAAGCAGTGCACGTGGAGACTCCAGTACGCCCACGCCTGTCTCAATTTCCGCGACAAACGGCCTTTCAGAGCGAGAGAAGCCAACAGCATCTATACGCATGTTGGTGTCACCGCGTCGCCGTGTGCGGGCGTTAAAACCGACCTCATTGAGAAGATTTCTAATAAAGAGGTTTGTACGTCCATCCTCAAGAGATCCGACCGATGCCTGCAAGTTGACGGCAGCTGGTGCATCTAGTGTTGCAATCCGCCCGCTACGAGTTACTTTGGGATGTTCGCTTTTCAAAGCCCCGCCAACGACTAACCTATCTGGGTCTGATGTTTCTACGCTTGCGATCAATCCATCGGTCAAACTGATTGCGCCATAAGGGCATCGACTGATACACAATCCACAACCGATGCAGTCATCAGCCACGACAAATGCGGCAGATTGCACTCTATCCCAGACGATTGCCTTTGTTGGACAGACATCGAGGCTAGGATCACCAGGAAACGCCTCGAGCGCGCCAAATAAGGCAAGTTCACTCTCTTCCTTCTCCATGCACGGTGCACTGCCACACCCCAGACAAGTTCCCACACCAGTGCGTCCGTCAGCTAGCTTGATCAAAGTGCGCTCGTTAGACTGATGATGAATATCTGTCACGGCGACACCATAGTGTCTTTCAAGCGTTCCTTGTGCCCGCTGGCCTTTGTGAATTACGAAATCAGACATCGAGAAACCCCCGAAGCTTGCTAAGTTGCTCCGCATTAATAGTTACGCCGTCACGCACTGCGCGTAACGCGAGATGTGCCAGGGTGGTCAGATCAATTACGCCAAGACGTAGTCCGAAAGCATTAAATACGTCATCAATCAAGTTAGACATTTCGCCTCTTTCATTAGGAAGGCGATTGCCTACCACGAGGCTAGTCAGGTCTCGCTGTGTTTCCAGGCCGCCACGCGACAGAAGGATCACCTTATTTTCAAGCGCCTGTCGAACCGCCTTGGTCGAGAGCATGACCTCTTCAGTGGGTGACTTAATCTCCACAGGAAGAGCATAGTCGCCGACCCAAACGCACGCGTCCCATCTCTGGTAATTCACTCCCGCGCGCGAGTAATCGCTCTTGAATCCTAGAATCTGAAATAGGTGGGTAACTAATGGGTAGAAGGCTGTTTGAGTATCATTCGCGTGGTTAACAGCAAATGCTGAGGCCGCCGCATCTATCGTCCCACATGCATCTAGCAGGGCTCCCAATTCTTCCCGAAGAGCATCTGGGCCATTCACCCCCGATCTATCTGCGACTACGAAGTTTGGGTGCACGAACAAATGTGACCGGTCATCACGCCCATCTGGTGCGTTGACAATAGCCATCTGGGCTGCGCCTTCTTCCGACTGTACTATTTGCCTGCGTGACGGGAAGGCTGCTTTAATATCGTCTGATGAAAGAGACTGGAACGGGGAAAACAGCAGAGTGTGCCCATCTGCGCCCAGCCTCTTAAGTGCAGAGGCTCCAATCGCCTCTGCTTCCAAGATGCGCGTTGTAAGAGGTTCGATGTCAAAACCACATCGTTCCAGTATCCGAAAATGAGCGATAACTGAGAGTGCCACGCGTTCTTCCGGCTCGAGTGCTTCGACGTCATCTACGCGCAAATCGACGGCGGCTTTGAGTCGTTTAGCTTGAGCCCAACCTCTTTCTGTCAAATGGAGCGAACTATATTTTTGGCCATTCGCAAACTTTGCCGCCGCTCTTTCAGCCCATCCCAAATCTCGAAGCAAGGCAATCGGCCATCGCGTATAGTTCTGCAGCGTGTTTACTTGGATTCCCCGAGCACTTGAAACCGCATTTACGAATTCCTCAGTTTTAGCCGCGCTTGCGCGTGCTGAGTTAACGAGATCAACAACAGCATCCAGATTTTTCTGCCCACGATCGCTGGCTGCACTTAAGGGGCCGATGATCATCTCGTCCCGAGATATGTGGCCATCACAGGCGGCCATCACGCGCAGGATGAAAGCAAACGGTCGAAGATCAAAATCCCCTTTCACCGTCAAAGTGGGGGTTGGGTAGATAATGCCTAAGACGCACTCTTCGAGTAGTGGCCAGAAGTCGCGGCCTGAGGCGACAACCTGCTCCCCAAGCAGGGTAAAGGTGTAATTTAGTGCTTTCTCTGGAGTGGGGTGCAACCAACCCAATGTACGGAATAATTCTGCGTACATTTTGAGTTGGTTATAAAGTTGGTCTCTGCTTCGATCTGCCCGAGTCGAACGCGCAATTGCCTCTTCGCCAATATGGCCAGAAGATGTCGCGAGATTTGCGGCGACAACTGCCCGAACCATGTCGTCAAGATCAACAACTCGACCATTTAGGCGAGTGAAAGCCGCGCCATAGACGCTGACAAAGTTTTCTATCGTAGAGCCAGGGTTCGGGAAGCGTAGCACTTGAGGCGATTCATTCTTTAAATCCATAAGCCTATCAGGGAAACGCTGATCAAGCCACTGGGTGGCTTGACTTTTGCTCAGTAAAGCCTTAGCGAGACGTGGTGTTTACGGCTTCTCTAACCCATGCCTGAAGAGCTTTCAGTTGCTGGACGTTCTCGTGGCAGGTCTGGTAGTTGGCAGCGACGGTTCCGGCGACGGCAGAGAGCGCAATGCCTGCGGCGGCCGCATCAGCATCTCGGGCGGACTCGGGCAGCTCACCGGCGGCGGCAGCGTCGTGCAGGCGCACAAAGCCACGGTTGATAGTGCAAGCAGCATCGGCTTGAACGGGCACATAGACGGGAACCTCCTTGATGATGGTGTCACCCTTCTCGCGGACGACGCGGACACGGTCAACGTACTGCGTGACGACCTCGACGGTGGCTTGCGCCTGACGCTCGCGGATGGCGGCTGTCTGCAGGGCTTGTTGCTGGACGGCGGCATCCCATTGCGCTTGAACGTGGCTTGTGCCCTTGATCCAGCCGAAGCCGACCAGGGCGACGCCGAGCACCGCGAGGGCCAGCAGCCGGTACGGCCATGGAATCACACTCACGATGCCTCCCCGATGCACTGCCGGTACTCGGCCTCGCGCCGTGTGGCCAACCCGCCGCACAGGCGCGCATTGGCGGGCAGCGCGCAGTCCTTACCCTGGAAGAAGCGCCAGCGCAGCAGCTCGGCACAGGCCCCGGCGTAGTCCTCGGCGTTGAGCTTTCTGACCAGAGTGGACTGGCAGAATGCGCGGCTGCCGACGTTGTAGGAGAAGCTCACCAGGGCGTCGTACTCGTGCTGGGCCAGCGGCACGGTTACGCATTGTTTGAGCGCACCCTCAAACTGCTGCACATCGGTGAGCGCCCGAGCCAGCGCCTTCGGCGGCGTGGTGGTGTCGCCGATCTTCACCCCGGTGGTGGTGCCGAACCCGATGGTCGGCACATCTCCCTTGACCGGAATCACTGCGCGGTCGGTGTAGCCCTCGTGCAGCACGATGCCGACCAGAGCGGCGGCGGACAAGGTCAACGCAGCCACAGTTTTTCGTTGTGGTGGCCGAATCATTGGTGCATCTCCGGCTGCGCCACGATGCGCGCAACCGTCGCGCCGATGCTGGCGGCGAAGGCCAGCAGCACGAACGCGCCACGCGGTAGTACGTCACCGAACAGCGGCACCACCACTTCCGCCGCCGTGAAGGCGGCGGCCAGCAGCGAGAAGCGGATGCTCCAGGCACGTCGCAACACGCGCCGCCAGTCGTTTAGCAGGCAGATCTTTGGCTTGGCAGTCATTGCACACCTCCCATCAGCTTCAACTTGATGGCGGCACCGACCAGTAGCGCGGCCAGGATGCCGGTGGTTATGACCTTGACGGTGGTCTGCCACGCGGTGCGCCGGGCATCACGCCAGGCTTCCAGCAGGTCACGTAGTTCGCGGATATCGCGCGCAGCGTGGCCGTTTTCCAGCCCGAGATGGGCGAGCACACGTTCGGCCCCGCGTTCAGCGGCGTGAGCCAGTAGTTCGTCAAAGTCTTCACGGCGCAGAAGCAGCATGTTCTCCACATGCGCAGGCTGTTGTTGTTCGGGTTCGGTCATTGCGGTCTCCAGAAATGCGAAACCCGCCTCGTGGGCGGGTTTCTGGTGGGTAGGAAGGAAGGGAAATCAGATGGCGAGGCCTGCGCTCCAGCCGGTGGACTTGTAGGCCGACAGCTTGGCTTCGTCCTCGATGTAGCAAAGCCAGCCGATCTTGGGCGAGTGGTACTCCCAGGCATCGGCAATGCGCACCGCGATCTGGTTGGTTTTGCCTGCCCACACGCCCGTGGCAGTAGCAGGAATGAGGTAGCGGTCGCCGTTGGCCGGGCTGGCAGGTGGCGTGGTCAGGTCGCGGTCTTTCACGGACAGGCCCACCACTGCGCCGAGGCGCTTGAGGTTGGCGTCCATGCCGGTGTCCCAGCCGCTCTCGCCGAGCGTCCAGCCGTAGTTGAGCCCAAGGTTCGGGTCGGTCGATGACATGGTCTATCTCCATAAATTCGATGCTTGGCGAATGCGCCGGACAGCGTCCGGATCGCCGGTTCGGTGGCTTTGCTGCGGATGCTGCCGCCAGTGACGCCCAACGATGGGCAGGTACAACACGCCGCCGCGCTTGGCTACGAGCAGGGTCAGCAGCCAGTCGGCGAAGTTGTTGAGGTCGGTGGTTTCCTTGAGCACGGCTTCGACTACGGAGCGTCGCATCACGATCAGGCCGTGCACGTGGCTGGTGCTGTTGGCGTGTTGCCAACGGCTGTAGGCCAGACGCCGTACCGCGATGTCCTGGCCGTTTTCGTCGGTCAGTGCTTCGTCGGTGTAGGCCATCACGGCCTGCGGGCAGGCATCCAGCGCTTCGGCCAGTTGTGTGAAGGCACTGGCTTCGTACAAATCATCGGGATCGACAAAGGACACCAGCGGCAGCGTGCCTTGTGCATAGCCTGCCGCGCGTGCCTCACCGATACGGCCCGGAATGCCGGGCAGAATGTGCAGCTGGATCGGTGCGTCCTTGATGCTAGCGATGCAGGCCTCCCGCCATTCGGCAGGCTCGTTCAGGGTGAGCAGATGAACATCGATGCGCGCTCCCATCACACACCTCCCCAATACTGTCCCCAGCGCAGGCCGTAGCCCACGCGATCCATGACCCGCACCTGCGGCTGCCAGCTACTCAAACCATCGCGCTCGGCACTGATCTCCACCGTGATGCGGTCGCCCAGCGCAGCGGCATCCAGCGCGGCCACTGCTGCCGTCCAGATGTAGGCGGTGCCGAGCAGCCCCGTCTCAGCACGAACCAGCACGTTGTTGCGATTGCGGATGTGCACCGTGTAGGTCACGCCCAGTTCTGGCCCGATATCGCCTTCGTCTTGCTGCACGAGGTAGGCGGTCTGCTGAGTGCGGTCGCGATGTGCCCACGCGACGTTGAGATCACCGGCCACAATGGCAGGCTCAGTCTGGCCATTGAGGCGGATACGACCGGGTGGATACGGCAAAGCCTGCCGACCTGCCAGCACCATCGGCTGCCCATTGGCAGCCAACACAGGATCGCCCTGATCGGTCGATGTGCGAGGAATCGCGGCCACGAACACCGACTCGCCCGGGGCCCGCTCCGCACCTTCGGATGCCAGCCAATCGCCCACGCCGATCAGCCGCGTGCCCGAGGCATGTGCTTGGGGTGTGGTGTCGAGTACGCCGCGTGCGAGATCGATGGTTGCGTTGGCAGCATCGAAGGCCAGGACGGCAACCGCTTCGGCAATGGCACCGCTGGCATTGACCAGATAGGCGTAGTCACCCACGGCCAGTCTTTCCGGCTGGCTGATGGCCGTCACTGGTACACCGATGGCATCGACCTCGCTGGCAGGCAAGGCTGCATCGAGCGTCAGCAGTGGTGCATAGTCCTCGCCCACCACGGCAGTGAGGTCGCCGCTGGAAGCGCCAGTAGCCAGTTGCCAATTCAACTGCCCGGTGCCACCGGCGGCGGCCAGCGCACCGAGGTAGGTGTCCGTGTCGGTCAGGTACGCGAGATCGGCCCGCGACAAACGCCGGGCCAGTTCCCAATACGGCACCTCGACGGCCAGCACCACGGTGGGCGGCAAAGGTTCGATGGTCGGCTCCTCGACGTGCGGTGGCGGGGGCGACAGCACGGTGTTGCTCATCCCGAACACATCCTCCATGGCTTCGATGCGCCACTCGGCCGCGCCCAAGGTGCCGGTGTCGATGCCAGTGACGCGCACCACCATCTGATCCACACCCAAGCGCGGCCAGTTCAGCAGAAATACATCACCCGGCAGCGGCGCACGCTCCAGCGTGTCGCGTGCCACCGTCAGACTGATCCGGGCCAAGGGCGAACCCAAGGCGCGCAGGTCACGCAAGGCCAGCCGGGCAGCCAGCGGCCCGTAGTTGACGCCAGGGTAGTCGCGGCGCTGATTGATCACGCCGCCTTGCAACTGGATGGCGGCCAGGTTCTCGACCGTAACGGCAGCATCACCGCCGGTCTGCCAGTCGGTGTAGACCACCGTTAACTCGTTGGGCAACTCGCCCCACTGGGCGCGCTCGAATCGTTCCAACCGCACGATTTCGTCAGGCCCCAACTGCGGCAGGCTGTCGATCCAATAGTCGTCGCGCAGCAGCTTGAGCTCAAACGTGCCTTGCTCCGGGTCGGTGTAGAGGATGCCGCCAATGTGGTCGATGACCTGGCCGATAAAGCTCTCGATGGGCTGCTGCCGTGTCCAGATCAGATTGAGGCCGAAGCCCTCACTCGACAAAGCCCATGCCGCGTTCCAGAAGCTCCAGCCGATGGTGCTCTGCGGATAGCCCATACCCCAATGCGGATCGGTGAGGCACTGCACCAGAATGTGCGCCGGGTTCATACCGACACTGATCTCACGGCCTTCGTCCTCATCCCAGGTGCGGACTTCGGCATTCCATTCCATCCACGGCGCATCGAACCAACCCGCTGTGAAGCGCCGGACGCGCACTGCCCACGGTTTGATGTAGGGGTTGTTGGCCGCGAACAGGATCTTGCGTGCCACCAAGGACAGCACGCCCCGAAATGCCGGAATGGAACCGCCGAGGCGGCTCATCAGGTAGTCGTTGCGTCCTTGTCCGGCATGACCAGAAAGCACATCGATGGTGCCGACCACACCGCCTTCGCGCTCGTCGCCGCCAAACAGGGTTGGCTTGTTGATGCTCAGGCTGGTCAGCCCGTGGCCGGTGGACAGCGGCGCGCGGTCGGCATCACCCCACGCGGTACGGTCGCCCATCTGAATTTCCTGCACGGCATCGACGGGCCCCTGGCACAAGGCCAGATGCAGCCCCATCCGGTAGCGGTAGCCAACGGTTTGCTTCTTGCTGCTGCCACCCATCAGCCTTGCTCCCGCTGGCTGGATTGATTGCGGGCGTGCTCGACCACACGTTGGGCCATTGCATCGCCGGTGGCCAGCAAGGTGTCGGCGTCACAGCCTTCACGCAGGAAAGCGCGGAAATCCAGGTCGTGACGCGCAAACCACATACGCGTGCCGTTCACGCACAGGCCCACGGCGCGCACGTGATCGATGGTGATGACGGTCTGAGTGGTCATTTCTTGCCACCTTTCTTCTTGATCGGGTCGGCTTCCAGATCGCCGTACCAGACGACGTTGGAGCCACGCAGCAGCACGGTGCCGAACACGACCGGGATCGGTCGGCCTTCTTCTGCGGTGGGGGCATCGACGTCAGACAGGGACGCCGGTTTGGGTTCGGGCGGTTTCGGCGCGAGCGCGACCGAAACCAGCGCCGCCACCACGATGACGACGAGGTACCACATGGCGATTTCTCCAAGAATTCAGAACACGCCCGTCGAGAACGGGTTTTTGCTCGGGATGGCGGGAAAGCCGCCGTAGTTGTCGAGGTTGCCGAAGCGCGACTCGCACGTGGCCGTGCTGTGATCGCAGCCGACCGTCAGCAGAACCTCGGTGCCGACTTCAATGGCGACCGGATAGAGCAACTCCACACCACCACCGTAGTCATTGACAATCATGTGGCGGGCACCTTCCGGGGTTTGCAACCAGCCACCGGCCAAGCCGCCACTGACACTGCCGGGCGTGCCACCATCAAGATCGACGTTGCGACCATTGCTGTTGCTCACCAAGGCGCTGGCAGAAATCGGTGAGGCACCACAGGCAGCCGAATACAGCACGTGGGAACACTTGCGGCTGTAGAGCCGCCGCAACCCGATGCGCTTGAGACTGACTTGCGCCGACTCGCAGCGAACGCGAGCGACATCGTCAGCGACTTCGACGCCCAGCACCCGGCCCATCCAGCGCGTGCCGGAGATCCACCAGTAGTCGCCCCAGGTATCGCGCCGTCCGATGCGCAGGGTGATCGAGGTGGTGTCGCCGGTCAGCGAGTTGGCGAGCAGGTGGCACACCAAATCACAGTTCGGCGGCAGTTTCAGATCCAAGCCAGCCTTCGCAGCTTCAGCACCCAGCGCCAGTTCGTTGCGCTCCAAGGCCAGGCTCTTGTAGAGGTTGCCATCCAGATCAACATCGAATTCGTGCGGCGTTAGATAGAACTGCGCGCTGTTGCTGGCGAAGGCGTATAGCTCGACTTCCAGCAATGGGTTCTGGCTCATCGTGCTTACTCTCCCTCGTAGGTTTGACGGTCATTCCCGCGCGGTTCGGGCAACTGGCGCGCGGTCAAGGTGATCTCCAGCAGCGTCGGGCTGTGCCAGTAGAGGTCGATGGCGTCGTGGTCGAGGCGGCAGCGCACGAGGCGAATGACGCGGCTGCCTGCGGGCACCCAGTCGTCGAGACCCGAGCGCAGCACCAGCACACCGCCTTGATCCAGATGGCAGGTCGCCGTCATGGCGTACTGCCGATAGCCGTCTGGGTGCACGATCAAGCAGGCGGCGGGGCGATGCCAAAAATCCGAAATTCGCGCGGAGATGTCTTCGCCATTCACGCGCAGGAAGCCATCTTCGGGATCGGCTTCGACGGTCACCCACAGGATTGGAGCCAAGCCATCGGGCAGCCAGAAGGCATCCAGACGGCCTTGGGTGCGCCACAACCGCGCCCGCCAGATCTCGATTTCATCGAGTGAGCTGGCCAGATAGTGCCGCTGCAAAGTTGTCGTCGCCCACGGATCGTCCCGGCGCGCCCACGGATCTGCAGGCGAGAAGTCTTGGCGGGTGATCATGGCCTGCGCGGCGGCTGTCGGATCGTCACGCCAGTTGCCATCTGGCCAGACCGGAATCTCGTCGAGCCATGGGTCATCGAGAACATCCTGGTCGGGCAGTGGCGCAGGTTGGATCTGTGTGGGGATGTTGCCGCCGACCATGCCAGGCACCCACTGCGTGAGATCCACCGGGTCGATGGCCTTACCCCACACCAAGGGCATGATGGTGCTACCCACGGCTGCGGCGCGTGCCAAGGGCTCCGTCAGCCACAGCAGATCGCTTTCCACATCGCTGAGTTGGGAGATCTGCCAGCCATCGGCGGCGATGATCAAAATCCAGCGGCCATTGTTCTCAGTTTCCTGCCAGCCCTGCACCCCGTCGTAGGTCAGATGCACATTGGCCGAGAGTGGCCCGAACTGTCGCCCGTCAGCCTCGGTCACATTGAGTGCCAGTGCGCCACGTTCGCAGGACTCGGTCAGGTGCACCGCGTACTGCGGCAGCGGCCACAGCGCCATTTGACCGAGATGATCGGCCAGCCAGTCGGCCACCAGGGCATCGGTCTGCCGGGCGTTACCCACCTTGTAGGTGAGCCAGCGCCGAGGAACACGTCGGCGTGCCTGACGGGATTCGTTGCCACTGGCCAGCCGTGTGACGCTGGTCTGCCACTCCAGCCGTTCCACAAGGGGCTCCATCCAATCATGACGGAAGGCAAACACGCCGCGTTGCGCATCCGGCCAAGGCTGGTCGCCGAAGGCATCCATACCGGTGGCGACGATGGCGCTTGAGGCCGTGTCCCGGCGCAACACTTCGACCAGAAAGATCGGCGCATCGATGGGTGGCCAGGGGCCCGCCAAGGATTCCGCCAGCAGGCTGGCCG
>JAYRMB010000042.1:0-2499 GCA_041904995.1 Azonexus sp. | reverse complement strand
TCTGCCGACCGAAATTTGACCCAGGTGTTCAACCTACCCTGCCCGAGATATCCACAGCTGGGCGGGGGTGTGAGGAGTGATCACCATGGTCATGATTGGCAAGGTCTTGCGGATGCACCACCGCGAGAAGAAGTCGGTGCGGGAGATCGCCAAGGCGACGAGCCTGGCGAGGAACACGGTGCGCAAGTACCTGAGGCTGGGCAAGGCCGAGCAGCCGCAGTACCGCCGGCCAGCGGTGCCGACGAAGCTGACCCCTTACGTCGAACAGTTGGAGCAGGCGCTGCGCGCCGATGCCCGGCGGCCCAAGAAGGAGCGCCGCAGCGCCAAGGCACTGCTGGAGCGACTGAAGGCTGCGGGCTACGACGGCGGCTATAGCCGGCTGACCGACTACATCCGCGCCTGGCGCGCAGCCCAGGGCGGCGCGGCCGTAGGCGATGCCTACGTGCCGCTGAGCTTCGAGCTGGGCGAGGCCTTCCAGTTCGATTGGAGCGAGGAGCCGCTGGTCATCGGCGGCGTGTACCAGCGGCTGCAGGTGGCGCACATGAAGCTGTGCGCCAGCCGGGCCTTCTGGCTGGTGGCCTACCCCAGCCAGGGCCACGAGATGCTGTTTGACGCACACACGCGCGGCTTCGCGGCCCTTGGGGGCGTGGCGCGCCGGGGCATCTACGACAACATGAAGACCGCTGTGGACCGCGTCGGCCGGGGCAAGCACCGCGACGTCAACAGCCGCTTTGCCGCGCTGTGCGCGCACTACCTCTTCGACCCCGACTTCTGCAACGTTGCCAGTGGCTGGGAGAAGGGCGTGGTCGAGAAGAATGTGCAGGACAGCCGGCGTCGCATCTGGCTGGCGGCGCGCGAGCAGCGCTTCGGCAGCCTGGAGGAGCTCAATGCCTGGCTGGGCGAGCGTTGCAAGGCGCTGTGGGCTGAGCTGCGCCACCCCGAGCACAAGGCCTTCAGCGTGGCGGAGATGCTGGAGCTGGAGCGCAGCCACCTGATGCCCAAGCCCGTGGACTTCGACGGCTATGTGCAGGACGTGGCGCGCGTGAGCAGCACCTGCCTGGTGACCGTGGCCCGCAACCGCTACTCGGTGCCGTGCGAGCTGGCCCGGCAGACGGTCAGTACGCGGCTGTACCCACAGCGCGTGGTGATCGTGGCCGACGAGCGCGTGGTGGCCGAACATGCCCGGCTCAGCGGCAAGGGCCGCACGGCCTACGACTGGCAGCACTACGTGCCGTTGGTGCAGAGGAAGCCTGGCGCGCTGCGCAACGGCGCGCCCTTCGTGGACCTGCCGGAGCCGTTGGCCAGGCTGCGCCAGGCCTTGCTGCGTCATGCCGGAGGTGACCGGCTGATGGCGCAAGTGCTGGCGCTGAGCGCTACGTCCGGGCTGGACGAGGTGCTGGTCGCGGCCGAGCTGGCCTTGGAGCATGCTGGCCCCAGCGGTCGGATCAGCCCGGACCACGTGGCCAACGTGCTGGCCCGGCTCACGGCACCGGAGCGACCGCCGAACGTCGCCTCGCCACTGAGCACGACCACACCGGTGCAGGCCGACCCGGGCCGCTACGACCGGCTGCGCCGGCTGGCTGAGCAGGAGGTTGACCATGGCTGATGTCATTGCAGAGCTGAAGGCCCTGCGCCTGCACGGCATGGCCGCCACCTGGGCCGAGCTCGGTGAGCAGCACAACGCCGAAGTCGAGCGCTCGCGCTGGCTGCTGGAACACATGCTGCAGGCCGAGGCCAGTGACCGCGCCACGCGCTCGGTGCAGCACCAGATGAGCAGCGCCAAGTTCCCGGTGCACCGTGACTTGGCCAGCTTCGACTTCGAGGTCTCGCCGGTGGACCGCAAGCTCGTCACGCAGTTGGCCACTTGCGAGTTCACGGCCGCGGCGCACAACGTGGTGCTGGTGGGCGGTCCCGGCACCGGCAAGACCCATCTGGCCACGGCCATAGGCGTGGCGGGCATAGCCACGATGGCCAAGCGCGTCCGCTTCTACAGCACCGTGGACCTGGTCAACGCGCTGGAGCGGGAGAAGGCCGAAGGCAAGGCCGGTCGCATCGCAGCCAGCCTGCTAAGGCTGGACCTCGTGATCCTCGATGAGCTGGGCTACCTGCCGTTCAGCCAGACCGGCGGTGCCTTGCTGTTCCATCTGATGTCCAAGCTCTACGAGCACACCAGCGTCGTCATCACGACCAACCTGGACTTCGCGGAATGGAGCACCGTCTTCGGCGACGCCAAGATGACCACGGCGCTGCTGGACCGGCTCACGCACCACTGCCACATCGTGGAGACGGGCAACGAGAGCTACCGCGTCACCCAGGCCACAGCGGCCACGCGCAAGCGCATCAAGGCCAGGGAGCAGGAGCGACGCAACAAGAGCAACGAGGCGGGCTGAACAAGCGCCGCGCTACAGTTGTCCACAGCCGGCATCAGCCGATGCCGGCCCCAAGCCCTGGGTCAATGTTCAATCGGCAGGGTGGGTCAAATTTAGATCGGCGCCAACA
>JAYRMB010000041.1:0-2586 GCA_041904995.1 Azonexus sp. | reverse complement strand
TGTTGACGCTCGTTGAAAACTGACCAGAAAAGCGGGGTTGTGCGCGCTGAAAATTGACCAGGGTGATTAACTCACCTGCTCATTTTTTGAGCAGGGTTTTTGGAGATGATCACCATGAAGGATCTGGGCAGGATTCGGCGGTTGTTTTACCGGGACGGCATGTCGCTGTCCGAGATTTCGCGGAAGACGGGGTATAGCCGGAATACCGTGAAGCGATGGTTGCGGACACCGGAAGGGACGGAGCCGAAGTATGAGCGGCAAAACCCGAACATCAAGATAGCGCCGTATGCGGCGCGCCTCATCAAAGCCCTGGAAACGGATGCCCGTCGGCCGAAACGGGATCGGCGGACAGCGCTGAAACTCTTTGGTGAATTGCAGGCTGCGGGATTTACCGGCACCTACTGTCGGGTCACCGAATTCATCCGGCGCTGGCGGGCCGATGGGGGTGCGGCGGTCAGCAAGGCCTTTGTACCGCTCCATTTCGAGCTGGGCGAAGCCTTTCAGTTTGACTGGAGCGAAGAGCATCTGGTCATTGGCGGGGTGTGGCGGAAGATACTCGCTTCGCACCTGAAGCTTTGTGCCAGTCGGGCGTTCGTCGTTCAGGCCTACCCGACGCAGGGTCACGAGATGCTGTTCGATGCGCACACGCGTTCGTTTGCTGCGTTGGGCGGCATTCCTCGGCGCGGCATCTACGACAACATGAAGACGGCGGTCGACAAGGTGCAGAAGGGCAAATCCCGCATCGTTAATGCGCGCTTCTCTGCGATGGCGTCCCACTACCTGTTCGATCCGGACTTCTGCAATGTCGCCAGCGGCTGGGAGAAAGGCGTTGTCGAGAAGAATGTCCAGGATAGCCGGCATCGGCTCTGGCAGGATGCCAGCAAGGAGCGGTTCGGTTCGTTCGCTGATCTGAATGTCTGGCTGCTCGAACGCTGTCGCAGCCTGTGGCAGGAATTGCGTCATCCCGAGTATGCCGATCTGACGGTGGCAGAGATGCTCGAACACGAGCAACCGAGTCTGATGCCGATGGTGGCGCCGTTCGATGGCTACGTCGAAACCCTGGGCAAGGTCTCCAGTACCTGTCTGGTGACACTGGATCGTAATCGCTACTCCGTGCCGTGCGAGTTGGTGGGGCAGGCGGTCAGCCTGCGGTTTTATCCGGAACGGATCGAGATTGTGGCGCACGATATGCGTGTTGCCAGGCATCCCCGTAGCTTCAGTCGCCAGCAAACCCTCTACGACTGGCAGCACTACATTCCGCTGATCGAACGCAAGCCGGGGGCCTTGCGAAATGGCGCGCCGTTTGCCGACATGCCGGAGCCCTTGCAACGATTGCGCGGTTTGCTTCTGCGCCGGGAAGGCGGCGATCGGGTGATGGCCAAGGTGCTGTCGGCGATTGCACAGTTCGGTCTGGAGGCCGTTCTGGTCGCGGTTGATCTGGTGCTGGAATCGGGTTTGCCCAGTGCGGAGCACATCGAGAACATGCTCAACCGGCTCAAATCCGGCCCCTTGCCGCCACCGGTGGAAACTGTGCTCACTGTCAGCGAAGTGCCGGTTGCCGATACTGGACGGTACGACCGGCTGCGTACGGAGGTGACTGATCATGCGTGAGCTGCTGAGCGAGTTTAAGGAACTTCGTTTGCATGGCATGGCAGGCGCCTGGGAGGAACTGTCGGCCAATGGCGGAATGGGGATTGAATCATCACGCTGGCTGATCGAGCATCTGCTTCAAGCCGAGCACACCGACCGGGTGATGCGTTCGATTGGCTATCAGATGCATGCCGCCCGCTTCCCGGTGCATCGGGATCTAGCTGGCTTCGACTTTGAGCAATCCAAGGTCGATCAGAAGCTGATCCGGCAACTGGCCGACCTCTCCTTTGCCGATGAGGCCCAGAACGTCGTGTTCATTGGCGGCACGGGCACCGGCAAGACACACCTCGCTACGGCGCTGGGCGTTTCGGGCATTGCGCATCACAGCAAACGCGTGCGCTTCTTCTCGACGGTCGACCTGGTCAATGCCCTGGAATTGGAGAAGGCTGCTGGCAAAGCCGGGCGGATTGCCTTGGGGCTGCTGCGCATGGACCTAGTCATTCTCGATGAGTTGGGCTACCTGCCATTCAGCCAGGCCGGCGGTGCCTTGCTGTTTCACCTACTGTCGAAACTCTACGAGCACACCAGCGTGATGATCACGACCAATCTGACCTTCGCCGAATGGCCGAGCGTGTTCGGCGACGCCAAGATGACCACGGCGCTGCTCGACCGGCTGACACATCACTGCCAAATCGTGGAGACCGGCAACGAGTCGTTCCGTTTCCGACACAGTACGGCCACCGCCAAGTCGAGGATCAAGGCACGAGAACAGAGCAAGCGGGGCGCTCCCCCCGAGGAAGGCGTGTTCTGATCGGGGCCGCGTTGGGAAATCCGTTCCGGACTTCGTCCTCCACGGCTTTCCCAACGCAATCATCGTGGCTCGAAAATCGGTTGTTCTGAGCTACACTTATCCACAAGCCAACCTATGTCAGGTGGCTATCACCCCTGGTCAAAATTCAACGCGCACAGGTGGTCAAATTTAAACGCGCGCCGACA
>JAYRMB010000040.1:0-2795 GCA_041904995.1 Azonexus sp. | reverse complement strand
CCCCTTCGCTTCGCCCTCACCACCCTCCTCGGCCTCACTGCTGCGGTGCACGCGGCGGAAACGCTGATTTTGCAACCGGCCCAGATGCAGTCGCTGGGCATCGTCACCCAGGCCGTAGGTGGGGCGGCGCCAGGTCGGGGCAATGCTTATCCGGCCAAGGTGCTGGTACCGAACGAGCAGATGCGCGTGTTGGCGGCACCGGTGGCCGGCATGGTCGAGATGTTGGCGGTGGCGCCGGGTTCCACGGTCAAGCGCGGGCAAGTGCTGGCGCGGCTGGCCAGCCCGCAGGCGCTGGAGTTGCAGCGCGATGCGGTGCAGTCGGCCAGCCAGGCGAGCCTGATGGAACAAAGCCTGAAGCGCGACGAACAACTTTTCTCTGAAGGCCTGATCGCCGAATCGCGCCTGCAGGCGACGCGCGCCGCCGCGGCACAGGCCTCGGCCGCCGCCAGCGAGCGGCGGCAGGGGCTGGCCCTGGCCGGCATCGTGCCGGGCAAGGTGGGCGGGCCGCTGGCGCTGGTTTCGCCCATCGACGGCGTGGTGCTCGAACAAGGCGCCCAACTCGGCCAGCGGGTCGAGGCCTCGGCGCTGATCTATCGCGTCGCCAAGCTGTCGCCCTTGTGGCTGGAAATCCAGGCGCCGCTGGATGTCGCGGCCGGCCTGCGCGAAGGCGCGCCGGTCAAGCTGATCGGCAGCGAGGTGGTCGGCAAGCTGATCGCCGTCGGGCGCGCCGTCGATCCGGCCAGCCAGACGGTGCTGTTGCGCGCCGCCGTCAGCAAGGGGGCCGAGACGCTGATTCCCGGCCAGATGATCGAGGTGGAGTTGCCCGCCGCCAACGGCAAGCGCCAGTCGCTGCCGGCCGGCGCGCTGGTCCGCCATGAAGGTAAGACGCTGGTTTTCGTGCAGACATCGAGCGGT
The DNA here is from genome assembly GCA_041904995.1 of Azonexus sp. Lineage (GTDB taxonomy): Bacteria > Pseudomonadota > Gammaproteobacteria > Burkholderiales > Rhodocyclaceae > Azonexus. The sequence continues at coordinate 1,880 of JAYRMB010000040.1, read as the reverse complement.
GACAAGGGCAGCCAGTTCGAGGCGCGCGCAGTCAATGTGCTCGGCCAGGGCGGCGATAGCGTGCAGGTCGGCGGCCTGAACGCCGGCGAGCGCGTGGCGGTCAAGGGCGTTTCCGGCCTCAAAGCGATGTACACCGGGGTAGGCAGAGAATAATGCTCGAATCGCTGATCCGTTTTTCGCTGACCCAGCGGCTGTTGATGCTGGTGCTCACCGCCCTGCTCGTCGGCGCCGGCGTGCATGCCTTTCTCGGCTTGCCGATCGACGCCTTTCCCGATGTATCGACGACGCAGGTCAAGATCATCCTGAAGGCGCCGGGCATGACGCCGGAGGAAGTCGAAACTCGCATCGCCGTGCCGGTCGAGCAGGAAATGCTCGGCATTCCGCACCAGAAGCTGCTGCGTTCGGTGTCGAAATACGCGCTGACCGACATCACCATCGATTTCGAGGACGGCACCGACATTTACTGGGCGCGCCAGCAGGTCGGCGAACGCCTGGCTTCGGCCATGGGCAACCTGCCGCCCGGCGTTGGCGGTGGCATGGCGCCGATCACCACGCCGCTCGGCGAGATGTTCATGTTCACCATCGAGGGCGACCTGTCGCTGGCCGACAAGCGCGCCCTGCTCGACTGGGTGATCCGCCCGCAGCTGCGCACCATCGCCGGCGTCGCCGACGTGAATAGCCTGGGCGGCGAGGTGAAGACCTTCGAGGTGGTGCCCAACCCGCAGCTGCTGACGGCGCGCGGCCTGGCGCTGAAGGATTTACAGGCGGTGCTGGAAAGCAACAACCGCAACGACGGCGCCGGCCGCCTGAACGACGGCGAAGAGGCCCTGCTGGTCCGTGCCGAAGGCGCCATTGCCACGGTGGATGACGTCAAAGCCATCGTTTTGCAGGCGCGCGACGGCAACGTGGTGCGCATCGGCGACGTGGCCGAGGTGCGTTTCGGCGCGCTGACCCGCTACGGTGCGGTGACGCGCAGCGGCCAGGGTGAGGCGGTCGAAGGCCTGGTCCTCGGTCTGCGCGGGGCCAATGCCCAGGCCGTGGTCGAAGGCGTCAAGGCCAAGCTGGCCGAGATTGCGCCGACGCTGCCGGCGGGCGTGACCATCGAGCCGTTCTACGACCGCTCCAACCTGGTCCAGCGTGCCGTCGGCACCGTGGCCAAGGCGCTGTTCGAGGCCATCGTGCTGGTCGTGCTGCTGCTCCTCGCCTTCCTCGGCAACCTGCGCGCGGCGCTGGTCGTCGCGCTGATGCTGCCGCTCTCGGCCCTCGCCACCTTCATTTTGATGCGCCTCTTTGGCCTCTCGGCCAACCTGATGAGCCTGGGCGGCCTGGCCATCGCCATCGGCATGCTGGTCGATGCCGCCGTAGTGGTGGTGGAGAACGTCGAAAGCCAGCTGGCCGGCAACGACAACGCAGCGCAGCAGCAGTTGCCGACGCTGCACCTGATTTTCCGTGCTGCCCGCGAGGTGGCCTCGCCGGTGACTTCGGGCATTGTCATCATCATCCTCGTCTTCCTGCCGCTGCTCACCCTGCAAGGGCTGGAGGGCAAGATGTTCGGGCCGGTGGCGCTGACCATCGTCTTCGCGCTGGCCTCGTCGCTGCTGCTGTCGCTGACCGTGGTGCCGGTGCTCGCCTCCTGGCTGATCCAGCGCGGCGCGCATCACGAGCCCTGGCTGGTGAAAAAGCTCAATGCCGGCTACGCCCGCCTGCTCGATTCGGCACTGGCCCACGCCCGCACTTACGTGATCGGCGCCATCGTCGCGCTGGTCGCCGCCGGCGGCGCCTTCATGCTGCTCGGCAAGAGCTTCATGCCGACCATGGACGAAGGCGACCTGATCATGCAGCTCGAAAAGTTGCCCTCCATCGGCCTCGACCAGACCCTC